>DAINCT010000087.1:0-11099 GCA_036732245.1 Chloroflexota bacterium
GGATAGAGAGGGCCTATACCGTCCAATCGTGGCGGCCGATTCCGGTTTCGAAGGCATCGCATGCCTGGACGACACGGCGCGTGCCGCTCTGCTCGCGCTGGACGTGTACGAACGCACCGGATCGCACGCCGCTTTGCGCCTGGCGAAACGATGGCTGACGTTCGTGGACTATATGCAGTATCCGGACGGCAGCTTCGCAAACTTCATCCGGAACACCGCAGGTGTTCGAAACGCAACCGGCCCAACGTCGCACAAGGGCGGCTACTGGTGGTCGGTACGAGCTCTCCGTGCACTCGCACGGGCATATCGCGTCACGGGAAATAGGCAGTATTTGAACAGCTACGAGCGCTGCGTGCTGGAACCCCTGGCAGATGGGAAGATACAGGCCGTCCAAGTGCTCGCCGAAGTGGATCTGTATCGCGCGAATCCATCGGAGGAGTTGGCGTCGACGATTCTCGAGAGATGCAGGTTTATCGACGGCCCCGCCGCGACTTCCTATTTCCGGGATCAGCCGACCACGCCGGCGATCAGTATGTGGGGGTACCACCAACTCCACGCGGTGTCGCTGGCAGCGCAGATCCTGGACCAGCCATCGCTCCTGAGCGGGTGCAGGCGCACAGTCCACAACCTCCTTGAGCCCGATGTCCGAGCCTGTTTCTGGCATAACTACCCCGGTCGCGAGAAGGACGGGGTGTGCGCTTACGACGTGGCGCCCATTATGCAGGGCCTTAAAGTGATGTACGAGGTCACCGGCGCCAAGAAGTACCGATCACTGGCGATGGACGCCTCCGAGTGGTTTTACGGGCGTAACGATGCCGGCGTGACGATGTACGATCCGGCTCGCGGTCAATGTCGCGACGGCATCACGCACGGCGAGGCATCGTCGAACTACGGCGCAGAGTCCGCGATTGAGGCCGGGTTCGCGGAACTGGACCGGCGAGAATTGCTCGCCGAGACGTGATATCCGGGCGGATCGACCATACGGCGATCGTAGTGCGGGATCTGGACGAGGCGATCGGCCGATATGGCGCCATATTTCGGTTCGACAAAGTCGACCGTAGGCGGGTACCCGATCAACAGGTCGAAGTCGCATTTCTGAGCTTTTCGGACACAAGTCTGGAACTGGTGAGTCCCCTCGATGCATCGTCCGGCGTGGCTCGATTCCTCCAGGACCGTGGTGAAGGACTTCACCACATCGGCATAGCAGTGGACGATCTCGAGAGCGAGTTGAGCCGGCTGGCGGCTGAAGGCGTCGAATTGATTGACGCCCGTCCCCGCCTGGGAGTCCACGGACGCATTGCATTTATCCATCCTCGTGCCGTGGGAGGGGTCCTGATCGAGCTGGTAGAGCACGATCGGCACTAGATGGCCCCAGATGGTCTCGTCCGCTCATACTTGAGAGGAAGTCATGCTTCGCAATTTCAACAAGGCCACAGAAAGCAGCATCAGGTATGAACTCAAGCGCATCTCACGCCGCGTCGGAGGTCCTCGAGGAGTTCGCGGAGGGAGATCTCAAAGGGATCTTCGAGGACATCAAGCGAACGTTTCGTTCGCCTATTGTTAATCTCCTGTTCAGCGCCCTTGCCACCCAGCCGGACTACCTGCGCGTGGCCTGGCGGCAGCTGCACACGAACGCTCAGACGCTTTACTTCGAGGGAAAAGCCGACGAAATCCGGCGTTTCGCCGTGTCCTCCATGTCGGAAATCGGAGAACTGCGCACGCCGGCGAACGATGAGGGCATCGCCAAAGTGTTGAGCGTTTTTCATTATGTCAATCCGAAGGTCCTGCTAGCGGTCTCCGCGCTCCGGTCTTCCATGCTTGGCCAGTTGCCTCGGACCGCTGTTCTGCCGCCGGCCGAGAAGCGCCAGGTGGTCCCGGGTCGTGCAACCGAAATGCCCGATATTTCGCTCGCCGGTCCGAATACGGAGGACGAGCGACTGCGCCGGCTGTTCGACGATATCAAAGCGTCGTCTCCGGCTGGGATCTTGGACAGTGAATATCGAGCGCTCGCCACCTGGCCGGACTTTCTGGAGGGCGCGTGGTCCTCGGTGAAGCCGCGGCTGACGACGCCGGAGTACCGGCAGGTGACTCGACAGCTCCGTTGGATGGCCGATGAGGCGGTACAGAGCTTTCCATTTCGCATTGACGCTTCGCCCCACACGTTACGCCACGCCGGGCTATCGGAACACCAGATCGATGCCGTTAGAACGTTACTGGACGATTTCTATCGTGCGGCCTCTGAGTCGGTGGCCAATGTAGCGGTGTTCATAACGGGCATCGAGGGAAAACGCGGTGCGCTCGAGAATCGCTACCCGGTCGATCTGGTTTAGGGGTTCAGCTCCCGGGGCCGACCAACTGCAACGCGGCGATAGTGATGTCATCGTGCCCGCCGCGCTCGATAGCTCGGTCTACGAGGTGGTCGGCGGCTGACTGTAGATCGGGAATGTGAGCCTGCACTAGACCGGCCATCTCTTCAGCACTCGAGTCGGGTGGCGAATAATATGCGTAGAGACCATCCGAGCAGCACATGACAACCGAACCGGGAGCCAGGTTGAACCCGAAGGTCTCCACTCCCGGATCCTCTCGATCGGGCGGTCCCAACCAGCGTGTGATCATGTGTGCGCGCGGATCACGTGAGGCCTGCTCGGCCGTCATGATACCTCCACTCACAGCGTTCTCTGCCCACGAGTGATCGCGCGTCAATTGCATGGCAGTCGCGCCATCAAAGCGATACACCCGGCTGTCTCCGATCCAAACTCCGCCTCCTCGCTCCCCGACGCACACGACGGTAGCAAGCGTGGTTGCGTCCGCCGACGACGGTGGGGTGTCGGGCCGATTCGCCACTGCGCGATTTAACTCGGTCGTTTCTTCCGCCAGTTTCTCCACGAGAGCCGGGACCGTCCACGAAGTGTCCTCCAGGAGCGGTTTGAAGCGCTCGAAAAGCAGTTCGGAGACGAAACGGCTGACGTCCTCGCTGTGACGTCCGGCGCTTACTCCGTCAGCCACCACAAGCAAAGTTGCGGGTAGACCGTCGGAACGTGTGACAGTCCAGGCCCCGCCGGCGTCTTGATTGACGCGATGAGACCGGCCAATCTCGGTTTTGAAGCCGATGCGATGCGACTGCCGGTCGGTAGCAAGCGGAGGGGAGGAAGGCTTCGGGTCTCCTGGCACGGTACACGTATCCTTGGCGGGTTAGGTAGCAGCCCCGTTGGCGATTCGACGGCGTCACACTCGTCAACTGTGTCTCGAAGCGCCGGGTCGAAAGGCGGCATTACATTGTTCCACGTCGGGCGCGACCGAGCTCAATCCACCGCATTAAGGCGACGACAGTACGCCTTCCGTGATAAACTGAAGGGACACGGATTCCCTGATTTTACGCCAAAACTTCTCTTGACAAACGGATCGTTCAATTGCGCGCAGCACGGGTATACCGGACCGAAGGCATCGTCCTCAAGGGCTACAACTACGGGGAAGCCGATCGCATACTGACCCTCATCACGCCGAATAGCGGCAAACTCCGAGCCGTTGCCAAGGGAATCCGCAAAACGAAGAGCCGGATGTCGGGTCATCTGGACCTCTTCACGCGCAGCACGTTGTTCGTGGCGCGGGGACGGCAACTTGATATCGTCACGCAGGCGGAAACGATCGACAATTTTCGCGAAGTGCGCGAGGATCTGTGGCGCTCCACGTACTGTCACTACGTCGCAGAGCTACTCGATGGCTTCTCTGCCGAGGCATTGTCGAACTATCCGCTGTACGCACTGTCCGTTCAAACATTTCACCGACTGGCGACGGCTCCCAATTGCGATCTGGTGGTGCGATCGTTCGAATTGCAGCTCCTGGAGCACACAGGCTATCGGCCCCAACTTCACCGTTGCCTCGGTTGCGAGAACGAGATCCAACCGGATGGCAACCGTTTCAGTGTGAAGTTAGGCGGCGTCTTGTGTCCGCTTTGCGCGTCAATAGACGCGGCAGCCCCGGCGATCAGCTCTCCCGCATTGAAGACAATGCGAAACCTACAGGTGAACGAAGGAGCCATGCTGCGACTGCCCGACCTGGAGGATGAGGTGCGTCGAGAAGTGGGGACTCGACTGAGCGAGTACATTGTCTATCGTCTCGAATCGCAACCACGTTCACTCGCATTTCTGGAGCGTCTGCGGTCGGAGGGCATGAGATCGTGAAGTTTGTTACATTACATTTGTTTCCGTAATTGAGCCGTCCCGCCGTTCGCACGCGACTGTATACTGGTTCCAATTGACATTAATTCCTGGAGGGTTCATTTGATCCGGCGTGCCTCTGCTTTGCTGTTTTGCGCTTTTTCGTCTTTCGTCCTCGTTCCTGGCCTGGCAGCAGCCGCCACGCCTGTTCCGACAGCGAACCCGGCACCCGCGGCGCCTTCGACCTTGAGCATGTCGTCCGTCGGCACCACGAAACCGTTGACCGTCGGAAGTTGGACGAATAACTCGGCAATCGTGGCGCACTTCCAGGTTGCGTCAGCCGGGCTCATTCCGCAGGTCGAGGTTGAACCATCCAGCGTAGCCTTTACAGGCACGCCCAACTACTCCGCAGCCGCCGCGGCCTCGCCCGGACAAGTGGCCGTGAAGGTGGATGGATTGCAGAACGGCAAGACGTACCACTGGCAGGCGCGCGTGGTGGACAGCACTGGAATTGCAAGTGGGTGGGTGGCGCTCGGTGGGACTTCCAACATTGACATCGGAGTGGACCAGACCCCGCCACAGCGTCCGGTTATTCAATCGTCAACCAATCCGATTCAGTACCGCTGGTACAACACGCGGGTTCCGGATTTCACCTGGAGTGCGAAGGATATTGGCTCGGGCATCGAGGGCTATTCCTATGTCCTCGAGCGTCAGGCGCATGTCATACCGCCGGGAGCAGTGACAGCCCAGACGTCGTTACAGCTCAAGGGCTTGTCGGATGGGACCTGGTACCTGGCGTTGCGAGCGGTAGACCGCGCGGGAAACTGGAGCGCGACCGCCACATATCAACTCCACCTCGATCGGCAAGCGCCGCGACTGGCGTGGCAGAGCCCGAGCAAATTCACGATCAATC
The DNA here is from genome assembly GCA_036732245.1 of Chloroflexota bacterium. GTDB lineage: Bacteria > Chloroflexota > UBA5177 > UBA5177 > UBA5177 > JANWJD01. The sequence continues at coordinate 5,071 of DAINCT010000087.1, forward strand.
CTTATAAGGCCGGAGCGACGGTACGCTTTGCGGTCAACAAAGACGCTTCAGTTCGCTTAACCCTGTACCGCGTGGGCGCGAAAGCGCCGGTAGCGTCGTACTCATATCCGCTAGTGCGGGGCGGGCGAATCGTTACCGTCAACTGGAGCGGTAAGACTTCGAAGGGGAAGCCGGTCGCCGCGGGATATTACTTCTTCTCGGCGGATGTCGTCGATCACGCGAATAACATCGTGCACTGGAACGTCGGCGGAATCACGGTCAACCCGCAGCAACCGCGTCGCTCAATCACCGGCCAGATACTGTTCCCCGGTGACGGGAAGAAGATTATCGTGTCATTGTCACGGGAATCGCTTTACGCGTATGACGGTGATCATCTCGCGCTCCAAACGCTCGTGACAACCGGGAATCCGGCCCTTCCGACGCCCACGGGGACGTTTTCGGTCATGGCCAAGTACCACCCGTTCGAGTTCATATCGCCCTGGCCTGCAGGTTCGCAGTACTGGTACCCGCCGTCGCTTGCTCAGTACGCGATGTTGTTCCGGGACGGCGGTTATTTCCTGCACGATGCTCCCTGGAGATCGGCCTTCGGACCCGGAACGAACGGCGCGGGCCAGCCAGGAACCAATTACGGCGGTACGCACGGCTGCATCAACATTCCACCCGGCGCGATGATCTTTCTGTGGAGCTGGACTCCTCCTGGGACGACCGTCGTCGTCGTTCCTTAAGTCCATCCCACTTCCAATTTGCTCGCTCTCACGTTCGACGGCACGGTAAGGCTGCGACGAGACGTTCCGGTGCCCCGGCCTGCTCGCTCGGAAGCGCTGGTTCGGGTGCGCACCGCAGGAATCTGCAGCACCGATATCGAGATTACACGCGGATACAAGGGTTTCGAGGGTATCCTCGGCCATGAATTCGTCGGTGACGTGGTCGAGACCCAGGCTCGCGAGTGGATCGGCAAGCGCGTCTGCGGCGAAATCAATGTGTCCTGCGGAGCGTGTGCCCAATGCACGATAGAGTTGCCGGCGCACTGCGCACGACGTGAAGTGCTTGGCATTCTCGATCGGGATGGCGCGTTTGCCGAGTACCTGGTGCTTCCGGTTGGCAACCTTCACGCGATTCCGGCTGACTTCACCGATGACGCGGCTGTTTTCGTCGAGCCGGTCGCCGCGGCCTTCGAAATCCTCGAGCAGGTTTCGATTGGTCCTGAGACAAACGTCATCGTGCTCGGCGACGGGAAGCTCGGTCTATTGTGCGCCCAGGTTGCAGCCCGCACAGGCGCCGCCGTGGAGCTCGTCGGAAAACATGAGGAAAATCTGCGCCTGGCGGCGAGTCTCGGGCTGTCGGTTCGCCGGGTAGGCGACGCGGGGCTGAATGGAGTCAAGGTGGTCATTGAGGCGACCGGCTCACCCACGGGGCTGCAACAGTCGATCGAACTGGTGGCGCCGCGGGGTACGATTGTGTTGAAGAGCACGATTGCGTCACGCGTCGACGTCGACCTCTCCGCAATCGTCGTCAAAGAAATCACCGTGGTCGGCTCCCGGTGCGGTCCGTTTGGCCAGGCGATTGAAGGGTTGGCGGACGGATCTGTGCAGGTGCTGCCCCTCATCTCAGAGCGGTATCCTCTGCGCGACGCGGTTCACGCGCTGGAGCGGGCATCACAGCCGGGGATGTTAAAAGTCCTGATCGACATTGCGACAGGTTAAGGAGGAGCTCGTGTTCAAGCCGGACGGTGCGGACAATTTGCTGATGATCCCGGGTCCAACGCCGGTAGCGCCGGAAATACGGGCCGCTCTCTCTGAACCGACAATAGCCCACACGTCGGCCGGTTTGGCGGAAATCATCCAGCGCTGCAGACGTGGGATCCGGCGCGTGGCGGGAGGCGAAAAGTCGGAAGTCTTTCTGTTTGCGGGATCGGGCACACTCGCTCAGGAAGCGGCCATCGTCAACCTGGTTGCTCCCGGAGAGCGGCTCTTGGTCGTGTCTCACGGATACTTCGGCGATCGCTTTCAGCAGATAGCGAACGCTTACGGAATTCCCGTCGATCGAATCGCGGCTAATCCAGGCGAAAGCGTGACGCCCGGATCTCTGGACGAAATCCTCGGTAGCACAGGATCATCAACTGTCACTCTGACGCAGGTTGACACCGCGACCGGCGTAGCAGCCCCCCTCGGCGAGCTGGTAGCGGTTGTAAAGCGACATGGAGCATTGGCAATCGTGGATGCGGTGTGCTCGCTCGGTGGAATGCCGGTCGAGATGGATGATCTCGGGATCGATCTGCTTCTGAGTGGGGCGCAGAAGGCGCTCGGAGTTCCACCAGGACTCGTCATTCTGGCGGCTTCGGACGCGGCGATGGTCCGGCGACGATCGATCGAGCAAGTTCCCGCGTACTATGTGGACCTGCTCAACTGGCAGGCGTCCATGGACGACCCCAAGCAATACTTCTCGACGCACGCGGTGAACCTCTTTTATGCGCTGGACGTGGCGCTGCAGAGGATTCAGGACGAGGGAATTGAAGCGCGATTCACTCGACATGTCGAGATGGCCACCACGTTCAGAACGGCGATGGCGGACCTTGGCTTCAATCCGCTCACGAAGTCGGAGGTGCTGGCGCCCACCCTATCCGTTCTGGAATATCCCAGCGGTGTGGACGATCAAGCCTTCCGCGATCGGCTTGCGAATCGCGGAGTGGTGGCAGCCGGGTGCCTCGGAGCGTGGAAGGGGCGGGGCGTCCGATTCGGCCATATGGGAAATATGACGTCTTCTGATATTGAGACGGGTCTGCGGGCGGTCGAGGCTGTTGTCAGAGCATAAAGGGCGGGGCGGAAAGGCTCAGCGCTGCGGACTGGCCGAACGATAGCCCGGCCCTTCCCCACGAGACAACCGCGGTTTGCCATTCCTCAAGACGGCGATTACACGGGGAGACTCCGAGTCTAAGGCGTGATCGCGCTTACGATTTCTGACTCTGGAATCGCCGTTTGCGCTCCTGTTTCGAGATCGCGCATCGTGACGGCGCCAGCTCCGACTTCGTCTTCGCCGATGATGAGGGCGTACGCGGCACCGGCCGTGTTGGCGGCTTTCATCTGGGCCTTCATACTCCGGCTACCGAAGGACACTAATGTGACAATTCCGGCAGCGCGGAGGGCCGTGGAGACCCGGCTGGCAACCGTGGCTGCGTCTGCACCGAGGTGGGCGACATAAACCCGGGGCCGTGTCGCGAGTGGGGGTTCCAGACCTTGTTCTTTGATCGTCAGGATGAGCCGCTCGATGCCGCTTCCGAAACCGATGCCGGGGGTGGGAGGAGCTCCGATGGTCTCGGCCAGTCCGTCGTATCGTCCACCGCCTCCGACGGCCGACTGGGCACCGTCGTGTGGCGCCTGAAACTCGAAAACCGTGCGAGTGTAATAGTCGAGTCCTCGGACCAGCGCCGGATCGATCTGATAGCCAATGTCGAGCGCATCTAGGCCGGCACGTACGGCGTTCCAGTGCTCACGACACGGCTCGCAGAGATAATCCAGGATTGATGGTGCTCCAGACACAACGTCACGGGATTTCGCCTCTTTGGTATCCAGAACACGGAGCGGATTCCGGGAGAGACGTCCCTGGTCGAGGCCGGACAGTTCGTCCTGATGGGTTCGAAGATATCCGGTCAACGCCTGAAGGTATGCAGGGCGGCAGGCGCCATCGCCCATGCTGTTCAAGTGAAGTTCCAGCCCCGAGAGACCCAGTTCCCGATAAAACTGGACCAGCAGAGCCAACATCTCGACATCAACGCCCGGGTCAGGGGACCCAATCGCCTCGCACCCAAATTGATGATGCTCCCTCAGTCTGCCGCGCTGCGGCGCTTCCCGTCGGTACATACGCTCGATATAGAACAGCTTCACCGGCTGGGGCAGGCGATTCATACCGTGCTGGAAATACGCTCGCACCACGGGCGCCGTGCCCTCCGGACGCAGGGTGAGGTCATCACCCCCCTGATCGCGAAAGGCGTACATCTCCTTTTGAACGATGTCAGTCGCCTCGCCGGTAGCACGCACATAGAGTGACACCTCGCCCAGGGTCGGGGTCTCAATGCGGCGATAGCCGTACAGTTCCGCGATGCGCCGCGCAGTCTCGATCACGAAATCCCAGTACGGCCAATCTTCCGGCAGAATATCGACCGTGCCTCGCGGGGTCGCAAATTCGGTCACGATTCTTTCTCCGACGCGTTCAATCTGGCAAGCAGTTCGTCATCTTCCAAGCCGGCCACCTCGACGGTTTTATGTCGAGACGCTTCGCCTCGCTTGATGGAAATGAATGACTTGGGGATGTCCAGGCGGTCGGCAAGCAGCGCGACGAGAGCCTGATTGGCCTTCCCTTCGGTGGCCCGCGCCGTTACATACACCCGCAGTACCCCGTTCGTCTGCCTCTCCATTTCGTTTCGTTTGGATCCCGGTGAAACGTGGAGGTGAAGACGGGCCATAGCCTGGCACTAAGCAGAGGATGCGAGCAGTTGGGTAACGAGCTGGCTGACGAGTTGAACCAGAATCAATGCCAGGATGGGCGAAAAGTCGATGCCTGCGACCGGCGGCAACACGCGCCGAATTGGCGCCAAAATGGGCTCGGTGATGTCTAGTAGGACACGAGTCAAGCCACTTCCGTCCTGCGGCATGATCCAGCTCATAAGAGCGCGAATAATGATCGCGACCACGAGCACAGTGGCGAGTATGTGAATGAAGGCGATGACTGTGTTGATCACGTATGTCTCACTTTGGAAGCGATGGGTCTGTCACCAAACACCGCTCGTCCAATGCGCACTATTGTAGCGCCTTCCTCAATTGCTACCTGGTAGTCATTGCTCATGCCCATCGAGAGGTCGATGAGCCCGTCGAACCCGTGTCTTTCGCGGATACTGTCTCTGAGCTCTCGCAGCCGACGGAACACCCACCGAACCTCTTCAGCATCAGCCACCAGCGGTGCGACCGTCATCAGGCCGTGCACTCGCAGCGCGCTTAGCTCTGTGATCGCGCCTGACTCGCGTTGCACCGTTTCCAGATCGAAGCCGGACTTCGATGCTTCGCCCGCCACATTGACCTCCAGCAGCACCGGCAGCGAAACACCTGTTGCCTCTGCCCTTTTATTCAACTCAGTCGCGATGCGAAGACTGTCTACGGACTGGACGCACGCGAAACGCCCGACCAGCGTCTTCACCTTGTTCGACTGAACATGTCCAAGCAGATGCCAGGAAACATCGTCGTCGTCATCGCGCAGCGCATCCATTTTCGCCACGGCCTCCTGGACCCGGTTCTCACCGAATATCAGCTGGCCGGCGTTGATGGCTGCCCGAACGTGTTCGACCTCCACGGTTTTGGATACGGCGACCAGGGTGACTGTGTCGCTGCGTCCCGCACGCTCGGTTGCCTCAACGATGGATGACCGAATCGCATTGAGGCGCGCCTTGAATGCGTCTACGTTCATCCTCGCCCGATGGCGCCTGCCATGCGACCGGTACGACCGGACTCAGCCCGATGTGAGAAAAAATCGGAGACGTGGCAACCGGTGCAGAGCCCCATAATTTCGATCGAGCCGTCCGGCACGCCGGCAGAGAGGAGTTGCCGACGGTTGGACTCCCACAGATCGAGACGTATCCTGTCGTGGTCTTCGATCAACGCCGGATCCATGCCGAATGCACCGAAGGTGTCGACCACATCGTTTCCTACCGTGTAACAGCAGGGACCCATGGAAGGACCTATGCCGGCTATTACATCGCTCGCTTCGGTGCCAAAAGAGCGGGTCATGGCCCGTACTACGTTGCCCGCGATGCCGCGTGCGGTCCCACGCCACCCCGCGTGTGCGGCCCCGACTACCGCACGCACCGGGTCCCAGAAGAGAATTGGTGTGCAGTCGGCAGCCGTAAGAAGAAAGGTGAGACTGGGGGCAGTGCCGATCACAGCGTCAGCGTCGAAGACCCAGGTAAAACGCTGCGATCCCGGGCGCACCCGGCGCCATTGCATCGGCCAACTATCCGGCGAATCGGCATCGAATACAGCGAC
>DAINCT010000088.1:0-10968 GCA_036732245.1 Chloroflexota bacterium
GGAACGAGCTTTTCATCATCACCGAGGGCACGGCACGTGTCGAGGCGGACGGTCGAGACATTGCCCGTCTACAAGCCGGGGAATTCTTTGGTGAAATATCCTTGCTGGATGGTAAGCCTCGCACGTCATCGGTCATCGCGGACAGCGTCATGTTGCTAATGACGATTCAAAAAACGGCATTCGACCATCTCCGGTCTACGGTGCCGGGGATAAACGAGACGATGATTACGATCCTGTGCGCGCGCTTGCGAGGAAGGGAAATAAGCCCGCTTCATTGACGGTATCGGCACAGTGGCATTGCGGCAGCAGAGTCTCGATAAATTCTTTCCTTGACAGAAACAATCATCCGCTTCATTATTTAGGAGTACTCACTCGCCGAGGTTCGATAGCATTTCGTAATGCGAACCAAATAGGGCGAACCTGATAGTCTGCGACAGCATGGGAGCACCAAGCAGGCGTGAGACTCGCTACCGGGGGCTTGATCCCAACTCGAGAAACAGAATAGTTGGAGGGGGCGAATGGCGACTGCGTCTGTCGAAGGGACTCGGCGTCGATCATGGTTATTGGAGCCGAACCTCTTCACCGCGCTGCTGGGCGGCATTATCGGGTTCGTGGTCGTCCAATGGGGACTTGGTCATGACGGTGGTCTCCTCACCCAAAGCGGGCCGTTTGGATGGGGTTGGGAGGTCAACCAAATCAACCTGACCGCGTACTTCGCGGCCATCGCGGGCTTCTTCCTGGGATTGGGCTACCTGAATCACACGTTCAAGTGGCTTCTTGGGATCCCACACCGACCGGAGGAGCAGGCCTGGGATTATGGGATCGGTCAGGGCGCCGAGCGTTACTTCAAACTGTGTCTCGATCACAAAGTGATCGGAATCCAGTATTTGGTTGCAGTGCTGGCATTCTTTTGCGTGGGTGGTTTCACTGCCATGTTGATCCGGACCGAGTTGTTTACACCGAACGTTCGGTTATTCGATCCGGCGGTGTATCTGTCGCTCGTGACGGAACACAGCGTGACCATGCTGATCATGGCCAGTAGCATCGTGATCGGCCCCTTCGGAAACTACTTCCTGCCGCTCATGATCGGAGCGAAACGAATGGCGTTTCCACGCATCGAAGCGCTGTCGTTCTGGACGTTTCTGCTGTCTCTGCTCATCCTACCCTCCATGTTCTTTTTTGGGGGCAGTCAGGCCGGGTGGACCGGGTATGCGCCCCTGTCGGACCAAATGCATGTGGGCCACAACGCCTACATCATCGCCTGGGCGCTGGCAGGAGTGAGCATGACCGTCTCCGCGATTAACATTCTCGCGACTGTCTTCCTGATGAGAGCGCCCGGCATGAGCTGGACTCGCCTGAATATGACGGTGTGGTCAGTGATCGTCGGCTCCATCCTGGCCTGGTTGGCCGCGCCGATCATGATCGCCGTGCAACTCATGGTGGCGTACGATCGAGCGTTCCTGACGGGCCTGTTTGTGCCGGTACAGGGCGGCGCCGCGTTTCTTTACGAGAATCTCTTCTGGACCTTTGGACATCCCGAGGTCTATATCCTGGCGGTGCCCGCATTCGGAATCGTGCTTGACATCTTGCCGGTGTTTGCTCGCAAGCCCGTCTACTCGTACAAGGCGGCGGTCGTGTCCATGTTTGGTATCGGGCTCCTGAGTTGGTTCGTCTGGCAGCATCACCTCTTCGTCAGCGGGCTAACTCCGGGACTGCGACCGTTTTTCATGTTCTCCACCGAGATGATTTCATTCCCGACCGGTATCATCTTCCTCGCGGGCCTTGGGACGCTCTTCGGAGCGCGGATTCGATTCACTACGGCGATGCTGTTTGCACTGGCGTTCTTCCCCAACTTCTTGTTGGGTGGCTTCAGCGGCATCTTTGTGTCGGATGTGCCGGCGGATGTCCAACTGCACGGCAGTTACTTCGTGCAGGCTCATTTCCACTTCGTTCTGATGGGAGGGACCCTCTTCGCCGTGTTCGGGGCCATCTTCTTCTGGTTCCCAAAGATGACAGGTCGGATGATGAACGAGTTCCTTGGCAAAGTGCAGTTCTGGACGTTGTTTGTCGGGTTCAATGGGACGTTCATTACGCTCGCTATTGTGGGAATGATGGGCATGTCGAGGCGCTATGTCACCTATGAGCCTTCGCTCCAGACGCTGAACCAGGTAGCCACCATCTTCGCCTACCTCATGGGAGTCTCCATCATTCCGTTCCTGGTCAATCTCGTGGTTTCGTGGCAATGGGGTGAGAAGGCAGTGGCCAACCCATGGCAGTCGCGTAGCCTCGAGTGGCTCACTGCTAACCCGGTGCCGCCTGACAATTTCGAGGAAATTCCTCTGGTGGTGGCGGGGCCATACCAGTACGGGGATCCAAATGCTCCGCCCATGGCTATCATGCATCCTTCACAACGTGCCGCGACCAGCGCCCCTGTCACGGCCAGCGACTGAGTATTTAGCCAACGCTTGAGGAGTACGCAGATGTCGACGGACGCCACGGGCCTGCCATCAGACGCGGCCGGGCTGGTCAATAGAGGGATCGAGAACGCGACAACGGCTGTATCGACGGTGGGTGCGCGGCACGTCCGGTCGCAGGATGAGCGCCTCACGCTGGTAGCGACACGTATGACCATCGTGTCCATGACGTTTTTCTTTGTCTGCTTTTATTTCGCTCTCTTTTACCTGCAGCTCATTAATGCAAACGGGCAGTGGCTTCCGCCGGGAGTAGATCATCCCGCCAGCTGGCTGGGAGTGGCCGAAGTCGCACTCGTCGTCGTGGCCGGGCTCGTCTATTTCTGGGGGCAGTGGGCAGGCCTGTACGCGGGAAAGATGGAGCGGCTTCAGATCGGCGTGAGCGTAGCGGCCCTGCTGTGCGTGGTCGCTTCCGTCCTCCACATAGCGGAACTCCACGCTCCCGGGTTCACGCTACAGGGCGGTGGCTACGTCAGTGTGTTCGTCGCCCTCGAGGGCACGTTCACGGTCATCCTTATCCTCACGACGATCGTCGCGCTCGGTATGGCGAATCGTGCACGACTTGGACTCTTCGCCCGGTCCGGGATAGCCGTGGAAGCGTTCGGTGAATATCTAGGTTGGATCGCGGCGATTGCCGTGATTAACTTCCTTGCGCTCTACGTGCAGCCGTTTATTCAGACTGCAGGCTAACCGAAGGGAACGCGAGCGTTATGGCTTTGCCCGGTATCCTCCTCCGCTGGTCAATCGACCCATCCATTGTGCTGGGGATTCTGCTTGCCATCGCGCTGTACTGGCGCGGGACGGCGAGGTCGCTGCGCGTCGTGGGACCCACGAGCCGGCAGTCTCGGGTACCACAGGCACTGGCCTTCGCCGCGGGATTGATCGTCGTCATCCTCGCGCTGGAGTCGCCGATTGATTACCTTTCGGCCTCACTTTTCAGTTTCCACATGATTCAGCACTTGCTTCTGATCATGGTCGCCGCGCCTCTTTTGCTGCTGGGTGACCCGGGCGTCACCATCATGCGTGGAATACCCCTCGAGGTCCGCCGCGGCGTGCTTCGAGCCGGATCGCGCCGCCGCTGGGTTCGCAGGTTCGCCCGGGGGGCATCAAAAGCGGGTTCCCCTCGAGGCGCCTTCATCATTTTCGCGGCAGACCTGTATCTTTGGCACTGGAGCAAGTTGTTTAATCTGACGCTTCAAAACGGTGCCGTGCATTTAACGGAGCACCTCTGCTTCCTGCTGACGGCGGTGCTGTGGTGGAGTCAAGTCATCGATCAGCGGGCTATGCACGCGCGGCTGTCTTACGCTCACCGTGCCGTGTTTACGGTGTTCACGGCGGGAGTGACCAACATACTTGCGCTGTTCTTCGTGTTCGCGCCGCAGCCGCTGTACAGCGCATATGCCGGCCTATCGTCCAGACCGTATGGTATGACTGTGTTGGGCGATCAACAGATCGCTGGAGCCATTATGTGGGTGCCGGTCCTCTTCGTGTTCGGTGGCGCATTCGCCGTCTGCCTCTATAAAGCACTGGCAGAGGACGAGCGCGAGTCTGCGACCAACCCGATCGGCGGTATGCCGTATTCAACGGTGTTCTCAAATACTGATACCGGCACCATTCGACATCGATAGCCCTGGGATCCGGAGGGAGCGCATGGACGAGTCAAGCGGCGAAACTAACAGAAGTACCAGGAGCGTGGCGTATACGGTGCTTGGGACGGTGGTCGTCCTGCTTGTCACCGCGGCGTATGCCTGGTACGTGAACTATAAACCCGCGTACGGCGCGGATCGCACTGCAAATAGTGTCGTCGCGACCCAAACAGTGAACGGCGTGAAGGTGGCCACACTGCGTCTCGCCATTCAACAGAAGGTGGGATTGGGACAGGACGCCGATTGGCTGGGCTATCAAACCGAAACCACACCACCCCATCCGGGCACGGTATTTAGCCTTCCGAAGAACACGCTGGTGACTGTGATCATCCACAATTACGACTCGCGGACTGCACTTCGTAACACCTTCTTCACCCTTGTGCAAGGAACTGTGGGAAACACCGTGGTGGCGGACGGAAAGCGGATTCAGGTGATGAATCCGGACCTCACGTCCCACACCTTCACGATCCCGGATTTCGGGGTGAGTGTGCCGCTCGAAGGCATCTCCACTTCGGCGAAAGCCGGTTCGTACATCACTATGAAGTTCAGTTTCCGCACGCCGAATCGCACCGGCGTATTCCGGTGGCAGTGTATCGTCCCGTGTGGGTCTGGGCTCTACGGAAATGGCGGTCCCATGGGGGGGGTCGGGTACATGCAAGGGATGATCACGCTCAGCTAATCGGGACTCGAACGCGCCTTCACCGTAAGGACGCGCCGAGCCAGGAGGGAAAGCATCGATGCGTCATGGCACACGAATAGCGGCAATCTGGTTCGTCGCCTCGGCCATAGTCGAGGTTCTCATCGGAATCGTTCCGATACCCGCCCCCACCGGATCTCGTGCGGGACTCGGCGAACACCAGACCGTGTACATGTTGTTCTACGTCGGCGCGCCGATCTTCGTCTTCATCTGGGTATTGTTTATGTACAACGTCATCGTGTTTCGGCGGCGTTCCGAGGACGAGGTGGAGCGCCCAGCGCCACCGGATTCGACCCCGATACTGCTGATCTGGGCTGGACTCAGTTTCACGCTTGTGCTCTTTCTCGCAGGCTGGGGTACATTCACTCTGAAGGAAATTACCGACGCACCGACTGTGTCCGTGGTCGTCGCGCAAACCACGAAGGGCGGGGCGAAGTCAGCGGTCTCGGTGCGCCAGGTCAAGCCTCTCCAGGTGCAGGTCATCGGACAGGAATGGCTCTGGACTTTCCGCTACCCGTCGTACGGCGGCATGGAAACCCGAGATTTGGTGCTCCCGGTCAACACTCCGGTGAGCTTGAATATCACGTCACTCGACGTGGTGCATAGCTTCTGGATCTACGACTACGACGTCAAAGAGGATGCCGTACCCGGCATTTCCAACCATGCGTGGCTGCTCGCTCGGACAATCAGCAGCTACACCGATTCCGGGCGGGACTGGGCGAAGTGCAACGAACTGTGCGGACTGTGGCACGGGTATATGCGCTCGAGACTATATGTCGAGAGCGATTCGGCGTTCCGGAAGTGGGCTGCACGCCAACAGCAAATCGAGAAGTCCACTGGATTGCTTGCAAACCTGCCGAAGTACAGCGACGTGTACTTCCCGACTTCCAATGCCAACTGGCCCACCGCACCGCAAGACCAGTCCCCATAAAGTGCCTCAGCAAACGCGCGAGCCGATCCTGACGGCACACAGGCAGTGGCGTCAAAGGTAGTGTCTCGCGTGGCGCGCCTACGACCACACGCGGAACCGCTTCCTCCGGGACGATATCCTCGCGCCCGCCGCGCGTTGGGACGATGCGGGATCGCGTTAGCTGTCCTGGTGACGATTCTCATTCTCGCGGGCCAGGCCATATTTTTCGTCGATGCCGTGCGCAGTGGCGCCCTCGCCAGTAGCGTCTCGCCGTCCAACGTGCCGATCCACGGCAGTATCGCGCATCGCTTGCACGTTGCAACTGCCGGCGCCTTGGGCCCGAGCGACCGGGGTGTGCGCCGTTTCCAGTTGACGACGGTCCGTCCTGACCGGTCCAACCCACGTCTCGTGGATGTTGATCTCACCTGGGCAATCAATAACGATCTGTCGGCAGGAACGATCGGGAACGAGGCACAGGCTGAAGTGTACGCGGTGATTCGCGACATATTCACGGCATCGTTGCCGGTCGCCTCTCTTTCCTTGCGCGGCACGTATCCGGTTTCCGGTGCGGGGGGGACAGAGCGCGAGACAGTGGTTATGGAACTTTCGATTGCCCGGCCCGTCGCCCTCGCGGCCGGTCAGGTCGGATGGGATGGAATGGAACCTGCGACACTCTGGCCGATGCTCCATCGAACGTACGTGGCCCCGGGGTTTACGCCGCTTGCGCCAGAGTGATCGCCATATTTCTTTCGAGTCGAGACTGCAACGCCCCGTGGAAAAGCGTAGTCAAAAAGCGATATAGTGGGTGTAGGCGGCACGGGTAAATTGGTCAAGTAATGGCCCGTGTACTTGTCGCACGCGCACTTGAACAGGAAGGATCGAGAGTGCCACCCACCAATAATCGCCCCCAGCACGAACCGGACAATTTCGCGCCGGACGAGCGACCCGGGGCAGACACCTATGTTTACTGCAAAGGGTGTGGAACCCAACTCGAGAGTCGGTCGCGGCTGCAAAGGCCCAAGGTGGTCGTGGATGTCATGATGTGCGAGCAATGCCAGCAGAAGCATGGTCACCGCTTGATGCCCACCCCCGGCTCTGCAACCTTTTGTTACCGCTGTGGCGGCGCAGAGGACATCTTCATAGAACCCGCCACGACCCCGGTCACGCATCACCTGTGCTCACGGTGTCTGCCGGAGCGCGCGGCGCGCTATCGTGCGGGAGACTTTGAGACGCCGCTGAAGCAGCCGGTGGTCGAAGCGCCGGCGCCGGTTTGAAGGCCCGGCCCAAGCGAACCGGAAATCCCGCTGGGGTGCTCCCAGTTCGTGGTGAAGAGGAGCAGGCATGGCGGGCTTGACGCGTGAGGACTTTGAAAGTGCCACCAAGGAGATTCAGGAGGCCTGGGCCAAAGCGCAGACGCGCGATGCCGGTCTGAACGTCATCGTGGAGTTTGGCCGCAAGTACGGCTTCAAGAACGTGATTGCGGCGGTCCAGGGCCGTACGCCGAAGCGATTCGCCGATGGACAGGCGCTCTCGGAGTGGATCGAAGACCGTCACAAAGAGGAATCGGACCACTGATCGTGGTTTTTTGGCGATTCAAAGCCAAAAACCTAGACGATACAGGGGTAAGTCGGTATGATGGGATCTGGACGACTTATGAAGGAGGTTCGGAATGGCGATTGGTAAGACTGAGCTTGCACAGCAGGTAGCGGAACAGGCAGGACTGAGCCGGAGCCAGGCGAACAAAGCGGTGGACGCTGTACTGGATTCCATTACCACGGCGCTTCAGAAGGACGACGAAGTTCGTCTCACCGGTTTCGGTAGTTTCAAAGTCACCCAGACCAAGGCTCGCACCGGGCGCAATCCGCGTACGGGTGAGACTCTGAACATCGCCGCGGGCAAGCGACCCACGTTTACCGCAGGCTCGCGCCTCAAGCAATCGGTCGGCGGCAAATAGCTTTAACTTTATCCTCGGCAACTACAGGGGGGGCGAATAAGTTTCGCCCCTCTTTGCGTTTCTCGGAGCCGAGCCTGCCGGTTGGCGTTCTGGTAGAATCCGTCGCCATTCAGCCGGCGATGACGTGGTGGATGGCGCTGCTTTGGTAGTCCTGTCGCCCGTGAAGGAGATCTCTCCATGCTTGATCTCGAGCTGACGCCGGATCAGACACTGTTGATAGACACAGTTCGGGATTATATGGCGAAGGAATTCGCGCCGACCATCCAGGAAAATGATCTCAATCACTACTACGATCCCGGTACCTTCTCGAAGTTGAGCGGTCTGGGACTTATGGGGATCTGTTTCCCTGAACGGTATGGCGGAGCCGGAATGGATTACGTGAGCCTGGGATTGGTGTCCGAAGAGCTCGAGTACGTGGACCATTCATTTCGCACCATCATGTCGGTCCATGTGGGCTTGTGCGGCTGCGGAATATACATCTGGGGCACGGAGGACCAGAAGCAGCGCTTGTTGCGGCCACTCGCATCGGGTGAGCGTTTCGGAGCCTTCGGACTGACTGAACCAAGTGCCGGATCTGATGTGGCGGGGATGCAGGCGACCGCTCGTCGCGATGGTGACTCGTATATTCTGAACGGCGAAAAAACGTGGGTATCATATGCGGACTACGCCGATACCTTTTTGATATTTGCCAAGACGGATCCCGCGGCGAAACATCGGGGAATCTCGGCCTTCGTGGTTCAGCGTGACGAATCGGGATCCGGATTCGTGACACAGCCGATCAGGCACAAGGCAGGCATTCACGCCGGCGATACCGGCAGCATCAGCCTCCAGGATGTGCGCGTGCCCGCGGCCAACCGGCTGGGCGAGGAAGGCGAGGGCTTCGTAATTGCCATGAGTTCGCTCGAAAATGGCCGATACACCGTGGGTGCGGGCGCGTGCGGTACTGTGCGTGCTTCCCTCGATTACAGCGTGCAGTACGCGAATCAACGAGAAGCATTCGGCCAGCAGATCGGCCGGTTTCAGTTGGTGCAGCAGATGATCGCAAAAATGTATCAGCGCTACGAGGCAGGTCGGTTGCTTTATCTCAAGGCGGGCTGGCTGAAGAATCGGGGAGAACCATCCAATCGGGCTGTTTCACTCGCCAAATGGTACTGCTGCGATGCCGCATGGGACTCCGCCTCGGATGCGGTGGAAGTACACGGGGCGTATGGCTATTCGGACGAGTACCCAGTCTTCCGCTACTTGCGCAACGCCAAGGCTCCGGTCATTTACGAAGGCACCCGCGAGATTCATACCATGATGCAAGGCGAGTACGCGCTCGGGTATCGCTCGGAACGGCCGGCCAGAAGAACGCTTCCGGCGTATCGGCCCGAGGAAGAGACCGCGCTGGTCTAGCTAAACTTCTTTCCGGTGAGTCGTTCCTCGAGGTGCTCTAATGCGCCTACGAGGTCGTCGCGCTCTCCCACCAGTTCATCCAGATCCCGTTCGAGGTCAGCACGGTTGCTCACAATTTCCAACCACCGTCTGACCGCGGGGTACGTCCCGACCGATTCGTCGTCGCGTAGCAGTTGTTCGGCAATGCCCGAAAATTCGAGCGTGTCCGTCAGTTCCGAGATTTCCCGCTGAACTTCATGCAGTGACTCGGTGAGATCCATACGCATGAGAATAAGAGCATCGCGTGCCGTGTAACCTTCCACGGATACCTTTCATCGTCGCCCACTGGGGACACGACCGTTTAAGCCGGCGCTGCAGTAGACTGGGCCGACGAATCGTCATCTGAGTCGGTGCCCGGTTTCTTCCGTCGTTCGAAGGCAGCATTCAAGATTGCTTCGATCTCGGAGATGCCGAGGACTACCATGCGCTTCTTCCACTTCGATCCGATCGAGGTATCGGGATAACTGTAGGTGACGACGACTCCATCCTCGAGCTCGTCGATCAGTATGCCCCGCGCCTGTGCCTGATCCAGTTCGTAGCCTAGAGCTCGGAAAAAATCCTGATGCCCGTTGGGAAAGGACGACCAGACACCCTGATGTCGCGCCCGCGTCGTATGTTTCCGCTCGCTCCGAAGCCGTTGAAGCTGTTCCTGCAGTGTGTTGCGCTGGAAGTGCTCGACCTGGGGGTCGAGCTTGTGAAGCGCGCGTTGCAAGCGAACCAAGAAACCGTCGGATACCTCGGCCAGGCTGATGCGGCAGCTCGGTTCCTCGTCGAGATACGCTCCCAGCGCCCTTAGAAGCCACTGATAGGTGTTCTCTTGGCTGGTTTCGACACTCATTTCTTTTCCGTCCACCCTCTCTGACGCATTCCCGTGTCACGTGAGGCCATTGTACCGAACGGGCCGCCATGCGAATAGGATGCACTCCCCCATACGCCGGTGCGCCCGAACTACACCCTTCCCTCGCGACCTACAGGCCGCTGATCGTGTCGACCTTATCGTCAGGTGTTCAAGACAGTTTGTCAAGAGTGCTGGAACATTGAGAGCCGGTGTTTCGGCAGTCCTGAGATAATCGAGGTGCTCTGCCCAGAATTGCAGGCCCTGTGGGTGCACTCCGAAAACTGCCGAGAAAGAACGTGCATGAGTCACTGGAAAAGGACGCTGGCCGTCACGGCGACGGCGCAAATGGTGTCCATCGTTGGTTTCAACTTCTTCACTCCGTTCTTACCGCTGTTCCTCCCGCAACTTGGCATTCATGGGGTCTCGCAGATCACCTGGTGGTCTGCTCTGCTACAGGGTGGCTCCGCCATAGCCATGGCACTATCATCTCCCTTTTGGGGAGTGCTGGCCGATCGGCACGGTCGCAAAATCATGCTTGTCCGCGCGACATTTAGCGCAGCCGTGCTGATTGGCCTGTCGGGACTGGTGCAAAATGTGTACGAATTGCTGCTGCTACGGGTTTTGCAAGGAGCATTTACAGGAACCGTAACGGCGTCACAGGCGCTGGTCGCTGCCGAGTCCCCGCGCGACCGAATGGGGTTCAGCCAGGGGATCATGCAGACTGCTATTTTCCTTGGTGTGTCGATCGGACCCTTACTGGGAGGACTGGCAGCAGACGCGGTGGGGTTCCGCTTCTCGTTTCTCATCGCCGGCGGAGTGCTGTTCGCCGCGGGAGTACTGGTGTTCGTATTCGTACAGGAGGAACACGCGAGAGACCGTCATGAAGTGCGGCCGCCGGCCCACATATGGAGAAACATGCGAGAAGGTCTCGCTACTCCCGGCTTGCTTCCCGTCATCGGCGCGGTGTTCGCCGTGCAGTTCGGGATCACCGTGGTCCTTCCCGTCTTACCCCAATTCA
>DAINCT010000089.1:0-2224 GCA_036732245.1 Chloroflexota bacterium
CATCCGAACCATCCCGGCTTTCGACTCGTGGGGGCGCATCGGCTGTCTCCTGGTTTCTACGCAAGGTATCCCGGGTACGGCGCTGTTGTGTCTGCTCATGGAAAGGACTTCATCCCATGGACGTTCTCCATCCGGCGCGGAACGAAACGCGTGACGCTCACGTACCTTCCACCGGGACCGAGCGCGGTCCGCTGGGTGGTACGCGTCCCTCCGCCTTTCTCAACCACCCCATGTAGATAGGGATCGCAGCTCGACTTGAGCGGATGTATTCAACCTGAGCAGTCATGCTTCCAAATCCTCTGCGATCTGCTCCACTATGGTCTCTGCCTCCAGTCTCTGGAGCGCTTCCCCATGCTCGGCCCCGCGAAAGCCCGCGACCTCTACGGCGGTATTCGGGCGGTCTCAACCCTACTGTTTCCGCCAATTTTCGGACCACAGACCGACCGAAACCAACGGAAAAGGTCGACCGGTCACTACACGGTCACTACATATGGAAGAATGCCGGTAGTCCCTTTCCCGGTCCCTGATCAGTTCAGGTAGCGTGCCGTTGGCGTATGGGCGCTCGACTCGGCGCTGATCCACTTGCTGATCCACTTATAGTTAGCTGAATGGAAGACGTGGCCACAACGATGGGCCGCGCGGCGGTGATCTCCGTCTCTCGGCGAGGAGGCGAAGGTCGAGAGCCTGGTCAACCGGGTATGCCACTGTATTCTCACTCCCATTGGTCCCTGCACTCCGACCGCCACGCCGATTCCGGGGTTCAATTACGACTTGTTGAACGGCGGCACCATGGTTCCAACTCCCACGCCCACCACGCCTCCAAGTTTTAGCTTCACCACCGCCGCACCCAATCCCTTTAGCCGTACCACCGCACTCTAAAGGAAGGGATGTCCCTTAGCGAGCACATCGAGGGGATACGCCGTCCTCGGCTGGCTGCGAATCGGGCAGGAAGAGCGTGGGTCGAGGCAACTGCCTTCCGAGCCTGGGACGGCGACACCATACGGCTCGACGGTCAGCGTATCATGCGCCCCGCAGAGGCCTGATTTGACTGTACCGAAACAGAGTTCTACTATATCCTCGTAGCCTCTAGGATATATCCGTTAGAACGGAAAAGGCGTGGGGCATGGTTGTTGGAGAGCGACCGGCATTGGTGGGACAGGATTACACCGTGCCCACAGTTACCGGTGAGAGAGTCCGGTACGTCAATCTGGATTACGCCGCCAGCACGCCGGCCCTACAGTCCGTGATGGATGCGATCGACGCATTACTCCCCTGGTACAGCAGCGTCCATCGTGGTGCGGGTTACAAGTCGCAAGTCTCGACGGCGGCGTACGAGGGTGCGCGTGAGGCAGTGGCGGCGTTCTGCGGGACACGGGAGGATGACACGGTTATCTTCACCCGCAACACGACCGATGCGCTGAACCTCCTCGCTTCTACGCTGCCGAACGGAACCCAGGTGTTCAATTTTGCCCTGGAGCACCATGCCAATCTATTGCCGTGGCGACGCAGTTGCGATTCGGTTCACCTGCTGCCCATTCCCGAAAGCCGTGAGGCTGCCCTCATCACGCTGGAAGAGGCGCTGCGGGGCGCATCCGCCGGACCGAGGCTGGTGACCGTAACCGGCGCATCCAATGTCACAGGTGAGGTGTGGCCCCTACCGGAGATTATCCAGCTGGCCCATCGGCATGATGCCCGCGTGCTGGTTGACGCAGCTCAGTTGGTGCCTCATTTTCCCATCGATCTGAGCACGCTGGACGCAGATTTTCTGGCTTTTTCGGGGCATAAGATGTACGCGCCCTTTGGTGCGGGCGTCCTCATCGGGCGCTCCGACTGGTTGCGGGAAGCTCCGCCGTTCTTGTATGGCGGCGGCGCTGTGGACTTCGTCACCGTGGAGAGTGTGCTCTGGGCCTCTCTGCCCGACCGGCAGGAAGCCGGATCTCCCAATATTCCTGGCGCCGTCGCCCTGGGAGTCGCCTGCAACGTTCTCACCGAGTACAGGATGGATCGGGTGGCAGCGGAAGAGATGGAGTTGGGGGATTATGCACGCGAGGCTCTGGCAACAGTGCCCGGCATCGACATCTATACCCTCTGGCCCGAAGCAGACGTGCCGCGTCTGGGGATCGTGGCGTTTAACCTGGCTACCTTTCCTCACAGCCGGCTGGCGGCCATCTTGAGCGCCGAATTCGGCATCGGTGTGCGCCACGGGTGCTTCTGTGCCCACCCG
>DAINCT010000089.1:2234-4071 GCA_036732245.1 Chloroflexota bacterium
ACCCGTTTGTGCAGAATCTATTGCGCTGCAGCTCTACGCGCGCCGCCGAGGTGAGGTGCGAGATCGCTGCCGGTCGGCGTGGAAACGTGCCCGGGGCAGTGCGGATGAGCATGGGTTTGGGCAGCACGCGTCAGGATGTGGATGCGTTGATCCACGCACTGCGGACGATTGAACGGGACGGATCCCGCTGGCACTATTTACTCGACGAACACACCGGGGAGTATGTCCCGGAATCGGATAGTCGCGCACGTCCGAGCCTCCCCTTCCCTCTGGCGTGGGCAGCGCCGCACTCGAACGGCGGAGAGGCGTCATGATCGGATCTCATCACATGCGGTATTCAGACTTGAAAGGATTCAGAGTATGACGGAGACGGCACCCCCAGCGGCGGAGTCCACAAGAGATGGCGCGCGCATGACCCATAAAGAACGCGTACGGGCCGCCCTCGCAAAGGCGCCGGTGGATCGCACTCCGGTCAGTTTCTGGTTGCATTTCCCCGGCCGGGATCATACCGCAGAGCTCCTGGCGGCCTCCACATTGGCTCTGCAGCGACGCTTCGATCTGGATATTGTCAAGCTCATGCCGACCGGTATGTATGCGGTGGTGGATTACGGCGTGGCGATGGAACCGTCGAGTGATGATCTCGGAACGTCGCAGTATGTGTCCGGTCCGGTGAGCGGCCCAGACGATTGGAGCGCGATACCGCCGGCTCCGGCGGATCGCGGCGAACTGGGAAAGCAGGTTGAGGTGGTGCGGAAGATTCGAGCGGAGCTCGATGCCGAGACGCCCATTATTCAGACGATTTATAGCCCTCTTAGTCTGGCGGCCAAGCTAGTCGGCGGCAAATTGACGCCGGAGCTGCTGGCGTCGGAATCGCTGCCCCCATTGCTCTCGCGTATTGCCGGAGATGTCATTGGCTTTGCCAAAGCCTGCCTGGGTGCCGGCGCCGACGGATTTTTCTTTGCCAGCCAGGTGGCCAACGAGACTTTCACCCGCACTGAGTACGAGCACCTGGGCGTTCCCTTCGATCTACATGTGCTGGAGGCGCTGCGGCCGCTCACCTGGCTGCTCTTACTTCACCTGCACGGTCAAAGCCCGTACATGGACCTCGCCGATCGCTATCCGGTGGATGCGGTGAGCTGGGAGGATCGAGAAACGACGCCGAGTATTGGCGAGGCGAGGGCGCAGACCAGCCGCTGTCTGGTTGGCGGAGTCGGCCGGCGCAATCCATTGGTGGATGGTACGGCGGAGCAGATAGGGACACAGGTGCGGCGCACAATCATGGAGGTGAGCGATTCGGGGCTGATCGTAGCCCCGGGATGCACCATCCCGGTGTCCGTGTCCCGCGAGAACCTCCATGCATTGCGCGAAGCGGTGGGTGAATGAACGGACGAACACGACGGCCGACGCTGAGTGAGCAGGCCTACCAAACCATCAAGCGGCGCATCATCTGCCTCAACATGGCTCCGGGTACGCCCTTCACCGAGGCACAACTGGCGGGAGACCTGGGTTTGAGCAAGACACCCGTGCGAGAAGCGCTGTCCTGGCTACAGCGCGACGGATTGGTCGATGTGGAGGCGCGCAGCCGATATAACGTCGCACCGGTCACTCTCAAAGATGTGCGCGATCTGTACGCGCTGCGTGTGTTGCTGGAGGGTGAAGCCATCGCGCTGGCGGCGAGCCAGACGTTGAGCGCGGTCCAGTTTGAGACGCTGGAATACGTCAGCCGAGCAACCTATGACCCGCACGACCACGAAAGTATCGCCAATTTCCTCAGCGCCAACACGCTCTTTCATGCCACCGTCGCCCGCTTTGGGGGGAATATACGGCTGACCACCGC
>DAINCT010000089.1:4081-8225 GCA_036732245.1 Chloroflexota bacterium
GTGCTGCAGCAGATGGAGCGCGTGTTCCATCTCACCCTGGCGGTGATCGTGCGCAACGAGGACAACGCCCGGAGTCACACCGAATTGATTGCGGCGATCAAGGAGGGGAATCCAGCGGCGGCGCGTCTGATGGCCACTACCAATACCCGCAGTTCCGAGGGAATGGTAGTCGAAAGCTTGATGTGCAGCGAGGCGATACAGTCCGCCAATGTGGCGGAGGTACCGACCTGGCTGCGGCAGGTGCTGCCGGCGCCCGTAGCCGTGACCGGGTCGACGAGCGGGGCTGCGCACGGGCCGGTGACTGATCAGCCGGCCTATGGGAGGGCGAAATGAGTGGCACAGTGGTGGCGGGCATGACCCGGCGAGAACGAATTGAGGCGGCATTTCGCGGCGCGGAGGTGGATCACCTGCCGGTGACCTTCTGGAATCACTTTCCCGGGAAGGATCACTCGGCCGAGTTGCTCGCGCCGGCAACGGTTGAGTTTGCCCACCGCTTCGATCTGGACCTGGTCCGGGTGGTGCCGACGGGCATGTACTCTGTGACCGATTACGGAATGGTGACCCGACTGGCCGATGACGATACCGGGTCGACTGAGCTTGTGTCCGGGCCCATCCATGGGCCCGGTGACTGGAGACACCTTCCGCGGATCTCTCCACACCGGGGGGCGCTAGGTGAACAGGTGCGGACAGTCGGGCTGGTGCGAGCGGCGCTTGGACCAGATACACCGGTGATTCAAACAATCTTCAGCCCTTTCAGCATGGCGATCAAACTGGCCGGCGGCACCCTAGGACCGGAGATTCTAGACGCCGGTGAATCGATCCATGACGGGTTGAATCGTATGGCGGAGGATGCCATCGCCTTCAGTCTTGCCTGTCTGGACAACGGAGCCGACGGCATCTTCTTCCTCGCTATGCACGCCCACGCAGGCATCAACCGGGCGGCCTACAGTGAGTTCGGTGTGCCGTACGACCAGGCCGTCCTAGAGGCAGTGCGATCACGCGCATGGGGGGTCGTCGCTCACTTTCACGGTGTGCAACCGTATTTCGATCTCGCGAATCGCTATCCGCTGGACGCAATCAGTTGGGAGGATCGAGAGACGAGCCCGTCGCTGCGTGAGGCGCTGTCTTTGACCGACCGCTGTCTGGTTGGTGGAATTGGTCGGATGGAGCCGCTGGTCAAGGGGACACCAGCGGCAATTCGAGCACAGGTACGGGACGTGATCGCGCAGACAGATGGCCGGCGCGTGATCGTGGCACCCGGATGCACTCTGCCACATGGTGTTCCTGATGAGAATTTAGACGCACTGGTTGCGGCTGTGCACAGAGAGGATTGAGCACAATGCAACTCTTTTTTCTGTCATTGGGATTTGGGTTGGTCACCGCCTCGGTAGTGGCGATCGCCTCGGTTGGACTAACCCTACAGTTCGGTGTGACGAACTACGTCAACTTCGCCTACGGAGATTTTCTGACGCTGGGCGCATACTTTACCTGGACCTTCAACACGGCTTTCGGTTGGAGTTTCTGGCTGGCGCTGGCAGTGGGAAGCCTCTGCGTGGGGGTGGTGGCGCTGGTCATCAGCCAGCTGATCCTCGAGCCGTTTGTACGCAAGGGAGGGCCGCTCCTGATCATTCTGGTGGTGACCTTCGGACTTTCCCTCATTATTGCGAACAGTATCTTGGCTATTTGGGGAGCGGACTACAAGCAGTTCAATGTGCCGCTGGAGACGCCGGTTTCCATCGGACCGATCATCCTGACCGGTGATCAATTGGGCATCATCGCGCTATCAGTTGGCGTGATGGTGGCCATTCACCTCGTGCTGACGCGCACCAAGCTGGGTAAGGCCATGCGGGCTATGTCGGACGACAAGACGCTGGCAAGCGTCAGCGGTATTCCGGCGCGACAGATGACGGCACTAGTCTGGCTGGTATCGGGGATTCTGGCGGGGCTTGGCGGGGGCGTGCTGGCACTGAATGTGTCCACCTTTGATTCCAGCGTGGGGGTGACCTTTCTGTTCGTGATCTTCGCCGCTGTGATTCTGGGAGGCATAGGGAAGCCGTATGGAGCGATGCTGGGCGCGTTCATTATCGGCATGGCGGTGGAGATATCCGCGGTCTGGATACCGTCTCAATACAAGCTCGACGTGGCCTTCGTGATTCTCGTACTGGTGTTGCTGGTGCGGCCACAGGGCCTGCTGTCGGTGTTGGGAAAGGCGTAAGTGGCATGACCTCACCTCTCGGATACTACCTGGCCAACCTGGCAGTGTACTTCTTGGTGTACTGCATGCTGACCATGGGATTGAACATCTCATTCGGTATGACGGGCATTCTGGACTTTGCCTTCATTACCTTCATGGCGGTAGGCGCCTACATCGCGGGGGTAACCTCGTTAGGTCCGGCGACGGTCAGTTCGCAGATGAGTTACGTCCTCGGGTTGAACTGGCCGTTTCCTCTGCCACTGATCGCGGGTGGCATCGTCGCGGGATTGTTTGGGGCGCTGATAGGGCTACTCATCATGCGGCGGTTGCGCAGCGATTATCTAGCAATCGTGTTGGTGGCGACCTGGAGCATCTCCTGGAACCTGGCTTCAAATATCACGGGCCTGTTTAACGGCACCACTGGCATTCTGAATGTGCCGCAGCCGCTGTCTTCGACCTTTAATACTGATCCGAATACGTACGTTTATGTCTTCATCCCGATCGCCGCGATCTGTGTCGTGCTCTTTTTCATAGCCGCCTTCTGCATAGAGAGGTCGCCGTTTGGTCGCGCCTTGCGCGCGATTCGTTCGGACCCCGACGTGGCCGCAGCCTTCGGCAAGCACACGCTTCGCCTGCGATTGCAGGCGATGATGATGGGCTGTATGTACGCCGGCCTGGCCGGTGCGTTGACGATCCTGTACATCGGCGCCATGAACCCCAGCGCCTGGGCCATCATCGAGACTGTGATCGTGTTCTCGGCGCTGCTGGTCGGTGGGCGGGGCAATGTGTTCGGCGCCATTCTGGGCGCGTTGCTGGTGCGCATTGTGATCATCGAGGGCACGGGGTTGCTGCCGCAGGTACCGTATCACCCTGAGCTGTTGGGGGCGCTACGTAACATTGCCATCGGTGTCTTGATCATTCTGGTGATGTATTTCAGGCCGCAGGGCGTGCTGCCGGAACGGAGACGGCACTATGAGTCCGAGAGCCTGGGTCCGGCTGGCCGGGACCTGGATTCGGCTAGCCGGTCGCCGCGACAGTCCCAGGCGACAGGGGAGGCGGCGCATGAGCTTGCCTGAGACGATTCTGCGTGTGCATGACGTGCGGCATGCCTTTGGCGGCGTGCAGGCGGTGAACGGCTGTAGCATGGAGGTCCCGGCCGGCAGTATCACCGCCCTGATCGGACCAAACGGCGCCGGCAAGACGACGCTGGTGAATCTAGTGACGGGCATGCTGCGGCCGCAGGGCGGCAACGTGCAGTACGCGGGTGAGGACATCACCCGCTGGCCACCGGATCGTGTGGCTCGCTCGGGCTTGCTGCGCACCTTCCAGCTCTCGCGCGAATTCACGAAGCTGACCGTGCTGGAGAATCTTCTGACCGCAGCGACCGGGCAGATCGACGAATCACTGTTCGGTGCGCTGTTTCGGCGGCGATCGATCCGGGCCAGGGAACGAGAGTTGGTGGAGAAAGCGCGGCACCTGCTGACCATCTTCAGTCTCGATGATCTACGGGATGAGTGGGCGGAGAACCTGAGCGGTGGCCAGAAGAGGCTGCTGGAGCTGGCGCGTGCGGTGATGGTCGAACCCAGATTATTGATTCTCGACGAGCCGATGGCGGGGGTCAATCCCGCCTTGATGTCTCGACTCGAGGACCATATTAAGGAGTTGAGCAAACAGGGCATCACCTTTCTGATCGTGGAGCACAACCTCAACGTGGTCGAACGTCTCTGCGACCTGGTGATCGTGATGGCCGAGGGCAAGACGCTGGCCTCCGGACCTATGTCTGAACATCGCGCCAACCCGGAGGTGGTGCGCGCCTATCTGGGCAGCAGCGGTGGGGGACGCGTGATATGAGCATTCTGACGGTGGACGGGCTGAGCGCGGGCTACAGCCGGGTGCCGGTTGTGACCGACGTTGCGCTTGCCTCTGAGCCGGGAAAGATCGCGGTGGTGG
>DAINCT010000089.1:8235-10923 GCA_036732245.1 Chloroflexota bacterium
CGTTATGGGCATTTTGCGGCCAATGAGTGGGACTATCCTCCTGGCCGATCAGGATGTCACGGGGTGGGAGCCGCATCGTGTCGCGCGCGCGGGTATAGGATATGTGCCGCAGGTGAACAATGTGTTTCCCGCGCTATCGGTGATTGAGAACCTGGAAATGGGCGCGTTTACGCGCAAGGGAGACATCAAGGAGCGTATGAACGAGGTGCTGGCGATGTTTCCCGATCTGCGAGACGCAGCCAAGCGGCCGGCGGTGGTGCTGAGCGGGGGGCAACGAAACATGCTGGGCATGGCCCGAGCACTGATGCTGGACCCCAAGGTACTGCTGCTAGATGAACCTACGGCCGGTCTGGCGCCGATGTATGTCGGACGCATCTGGGACCGTGTGAGCGCCATTGCGGCCACGGAGACCAGTGTGGTGGTGGTGGAACAGAACGTTGACCTGGCGCTGGAGCATGCCGATTGGGCCTACATCATGATCGCCGGCCGGAACTACATGGACGGACCGGCGCAGGCGATCAAGCAGGCGGACCTGGCCGCTATTTTCCTGGGAGAAGCCCGTCCCGACAGGGCAGTGGGCTCGTGAGAGCAGAGAGGGAGAGGAGGCAGCAGCGTTAGAGAGCAACGCCACGGCAATCCCGATCACAGCTATGATTTTCAACGGACTATGGAGGAACAACATATGCGTTTTACGTCTTCGTTTCGATCACGCGGGGTGCGCATAGCTACCACCCTCGTCGCGATCTTCGCGCTCGTTGTCGTCAGTGGACGGGCGCAGCCAATAGCCGCGGCAAATTCGCCGGTCGTGATGGCCGAGCTGTTCCCCATGACCGGCAATGTGTCGTTCGTGGGCAGCGCCCTGCTGCATGGATCAACCGTGGGTGAGTGGGAGATCAATCATCACGGCGGCATCATGGGCCATCAATTGCAGGCGGAACTGCAGGATGACGCGGGCGATGCGGTGGATGCCGTGCCCGCGTGGCATGCGCTGGAGCTGAAGAAGCCGGCCTTCGAGTTAGGGCCGACAGTCCTGACGTCCGCGTCGGTGATCCGGCTGTACGATCCGACACACCTGGTCGACTTCCTGGTGGCCGGTGCGCCGACGTACGACAACATGAACTACAAGTACGTGTATCGTGTCACCCCGTCCGATTCGACCATGGCCAAGGGCATGGCGGCATACGCGATCCACAAGCACCTGATGCATGCCGCCATGCTGTTCACCAATGGCTTCAACTCACAGACCATCGTGCCGCCGCTGACCACGGATTACCAGCGACATGGTGGGCACGTGGTCGCCAATACCTCGATCGTGCCAGGTCAGAGCTCCTACCGCACGGAACTGGAGCAGACGTTCGCCAAGAAGCCGGACGCCATCTTCTGGCAGAGCGATGCCCAGACGGCAGGCACACTCTTCAAGAACATGGAGGAATTGGGCTTGCTCAAAGTGCCGGTCATCGGCACCGATAACGCGGGCGACGTGACCATTGCCAAGGCAATGGGCCTGCCGTACGCCGCGAAGTACCTCACCGGCATGGCGGGATCAGCGCCGGCGGGCAAAGCCTGGAAGCACTACACGGTTGACTATCAGAAGGTGTATCACACCAAGCAGCCGCTGGATCTGTCGTCCAACCTGTACGACGCCGTCTTGATCGCCTCGCTGGCGATGGACGCGGCGCACTCGACCAATCCGGCGGTGTGGGTAAACAAGATCCGCACCGTATCCGATCCGCCGGGTCAGCGCTGCGCGACCTACGCCGGCTGTTACGGCTTGCTGAAGCACGGGAAGAAAATCAACTACGACGGCGCCTCGGGGCCGCTGGACTTCAATGGTCATCACAACGTGTATGCGCCATGGGATGTCGTGCAGTTCGATACCTCAGGCAAGCTCCATACGCGATATCACGAACCAGCATTGCTGATTCAGCATTACTAGACCGACGGTGATGGGCTGAAAAGTTCATCACGATGCAGGTGGTGGAGGGCTGCGCCGGAAACGGCGCGGCCCTCTGTGCCGATAGTGGCGACAATGGCGAGAGCCCCACGGACGCACGGAGTCTGGGTCGGGAGGCGGAATGGATCACCAGGCGGGAGTAACCATGGCGACGGTGCTGGAGGCGCTGGCCAAAGGCGCATTCGCGGGCATCGTGGTGGCGACGATTCTCCTGCTACGCAACCGTAGCCAACTGGCCGGCGTACTCATCATGACGCCGGTGATCACGGCCACGAGTTTCTTCTTTGTGGGGATGAGCGACGGTCCCTCGGCAGCGCGCCAGCTCGCGCTTTCGGCGCTTCTGGCTTTCCCCATCACGCTGGTGTTTATCGTCGCCATGTACTTTCTGCTGGGACGATGGGCGGTGGTGCCCAGTCTGATCGTGAGCTATGTGCTATGGGCGGTAGCGGCTACCGGGTATGTGTTGTTGACGCGGTGAAAACCTTTGAGCGGTTAGTCGCTGGGTTTGATCAGAATATCCCTCCCTCTCGCACCCAAGGCGACATCCCCAGATGCCCTGGCGCGGGTGGCCGAGATGCGCTGGGCGATCGAGGAGAGCTTCGAGGACGCCAAAGGAACGGTGCGGTTGAATCAGTACGAGGTCCCCAAGTGGACCGCCTGGCACCGTCACATCACCCTCGCCATGCTTTTCTTCTCCACCACGGTCAACAATGGTCACGGTCCCACTGGAATAC
>DAINCT010000090.1:0-10903 GCA_036732245.1 Chloroflexota bacterium
GTTGCAACTGCGTTCAACGACGGTCGCCGCATCACCCTTCATGACTACCGGGAATCCCTCTCAGAACTCAACCGATCCATTCGCGACTATAACCTCACCGTGCCCATGCAGCTCCAGATGATTCCCGTGCAATTGGACGAGCAGATGAAGAGAGTGGAGCAACTCGTGCCGGAGTTACTCCCTGAAGAGTTCGGCCACCAGCTTCATGCCGGTTCATGGTGGAAACGACTCACTCGACGGCAGCGCACCTAGTCTGAGTCGCAGAGACTATGCTCGCTTGAAGAGCCGGGCAAGCAAAGAAGGACGCTTTTTCGCTCCGGGTGCGGGGCCGTCGGCGTTCGCCGCGACGTATGCGGCAGCCAGCGCTGCGTCACGCAGGGTGCCCCACACTTCCTCCGGTTCCTGTCCAGCAGCCGGAATACGATCTTCCGAGCCGCGTTGCAGCGGATAATCCGACTCACCGACTCGACGGCGAACGGACCACAGCACCCCCAATTTGGGCCACTCGCGGTATTTCTCGAGTTGGATATATCGCCCGGCGTCCAGCTCGATAACTTCAGTTTCTTCGACTTCCATCGATGCTCCCCTGTCCGATGCTTTCGCCTCGCCGCGCTCTTCAGTGTAGGAGGTTCGCGTCGACTGCGGTCCAACCACAGTGTGGGCCATTTCACAGACGTACCGCCTTCGGGCACGTATTATCGCTGGTGAAGGGCCCGAAACGTGAGGGCCGTAAAACGGGAGGGGGATCACTATGGAATGTCCACATTGCGCGGGCACGATGCGCCCCGACAGCAGCGTATCGTATTGGCTAGTCGAAGGAATCAGGACAGCCGACTGGATGCGATGCGATTCGTGCGATCACGCATTCATCCGGAGCAGTCGACCGGATCAGACGCCGGCGTCACATGAACGAGGCGGAGACAGCGAGCGCTTGATCGCCTGAGCCAACCGAGTTTCGGAGCGGGACAATCAAGCCGGATGCTTGTCCGTTGGCAAGCATCCGGCTTGATTCAATTTGGTCAGCCGACGGATCGGGTTTAGCTCAGTACCGATGCCACGAGGCGCTCAAACTCGTCGATGTCCTGGCGCATAACATCTAGGCTGCTGCGCCAGAACTCGGGAGTGCGGACGTCGATCCCGAAGCGTTTTGCCAACGTGGCGACATCCGCCAGACCGGTGGCCGAAAGTAGGTCGTCGTACCCGGATTTGAAACCTTCTGGATCCGTTTGGTATCGAGCGTACAGCCCGAGTCCGAAAAGCAGACCAAACATATACGGGTAGTTGTAGAAGGATCGACCCGCGCTGTAGTAATGCCCCTTCACAGCCCACATGTAGGGGTGCAGCACGCTTTCGTCCAGCCCGTCCCCGTAGGTTTGATGCTGCGTGTCGAGCATGATCGAGTTGAACTCGTCGATCGAAAGTTCTCGCAGCTTGCGTCGCTCCAGGACTTCGCGCTCGAACAAGAACCGACTCGTAATATCCACGACGACCTGGGACGAACCCTGGATTGACGATTCCAGAATAGCGATTTGTTCCTGTGCATCGGCCTTTGCGAGAGCCGCGTGCCGAATGACGGTCTCGCAGAAAATGCTGGCGGTCTCAGCCAGCACCATCGGCGTGTCACGCTGGAGCGGCGTGCGTTCCGCCAGGTTGAAATTGTGGTACGCATGTCCCAGCTCGTGGGCCAGGGTGCTGACGCCATCGTAGGTCGGCATGTAGTTGGACAAAACCCGGGATTCATCACCGCGCAGCGGCATGCAAAAGGCTCCTCCTCGCTTACCGGGGCGCGGCTCCGCATCAATCCAGTTTTCCCGGTAGGCTCGCTCCACGAAGTCACGTAATCGCGGTGAATACGTTTCGAATTGCTGAAGCAAGAAGCCCCGCCCGGCGTCGTAGTCCCAGGAGCTCGTGGCGTTGCCGACCGGCGCAAAGAGGTCATACCATGGTAACTTCTCCACTCCCAGCGCCCGTGCTTTGGCCCTGAAATATCGGCGCCAGTCAGGAAGGGATTCCCGCGCGGCCAGCATCATGGCGTCGAGGATCTCGCGGTCGATGTTGTTATGGAAGAGGGCCGCCGACAGCACCGAATCCCAGCCTTGCCGGGTGGCGACGGTATTCGCCTCTCCCTTGATGCTGTTCAGCGCGGCTGCCATGGGAACCGCTGACCGTTCCCAGGCGGCGAGCTCGGCCTCGAAGGCCCGACGCCGGACCTCGCGGTCGTCGTCGTAGGCCATATTCCTGACCACGGTCATCGGCTCTTCCCGACGCTCGCCACCCATTTCGATTGGGACCATGATTTGCGACGACAAGGTCGAGTGAAGCTTGCCCCACGCGGAGCCGCCCGTGACGCTGAGTTCTGCCGCCAAATCCTCTTCTTCCGGACTCATCTGGTGTTCAGCATCGATCTTCGCCTTGCGCAACATAAACTCGTGTTCACGCGCTGATGTCGATTGCTCCAGCAGGGATTGCAGATCCAACGATCCGATCCAGGCGCTGAAGCGCGTGTCGAGTTGCGCGAGACGCACCAGAGGTTGTTGCATTTCGCTACGTTTGGCTTCAGCCAGATCGTCCCGAGAATCGGTAGCGACGAATGCGGTGATGTAGGCTCCGAGCGTGCGCGCCTGGGCGAGCACGGAATTGAACCGATCCACCAGTACATCAAACGTCTGGATGGTCACAGCGTCGATAGGTGCCGGCTCGTGCCTGCCAATACCGTGCTCTTCGAATACCGCGCCCAGATTGGCCACATCGTCCACGAACATCTTAAAGGCTTCATCGAACTCAGCCGACTCGAGTGACGGGAAAATAACGGTCATATCCCAGTGCGGCAGCGCCGCGGCAGTCGTCATACGATCCATCTCCTCTTTACTCCCGAAAGAAGGGTCCGAGGGAGCCTCTTCCTTCCAGGTTCCCCTGTTGTCAGTTTAATGGCAGCACTTGCGGGTCGGGGGAACAGCAATGACGAGCCCTAAATCGGTAGGTCAATTACCAATCCGAGATGATCGGACGCGTACACACCTCCTTTTGCTTCGCCACCAATTACTTCGGCCGATATCGCACCCGTGGGCAGGCTTCGGGCGAACGCGTAGTCGATGCGACGGACTGGATCGAAACTGGCAAATGTAAACCCGGGGCTGTCGGGGTGAGCCGCGGTCCAACAGTCAATAAAGTCGCCAGTTTCACCATCCTCATTGAATTCACCGTGCAGGAACTGAATTGCCGCCTCGTCAGGTGTGGCATTCAAGTCTCCCATTACGATGGAGGGAGCCGGGCCACTGACTTCGGTTATGAAGCGCACGGTCTCCAGAGCGTTTGACAGGCGAGCCCGCGCACTCAGTGAAAAGTGCGTGCTGAATACGTAGACGTCCTGGCCATTGACATGCAGCAACACGCCGAGGCAGACTCGCCGATTCTCGTCGGCTCGTTCTCGCGGCAGTCTGGTCAGCTCTCGTTGCACGCTCTTGACCGGGGTTTCCGTCGTCAAGATGGTGACCGATTCATCGACCCGAGGGATGGGAAGGTAGACCTGTCCAACCGCGACGGTGGCGTGGTATCCCGTCATATCTGCAAGTTGTTCTCCCTGTCCTTTCCCGCGCTCGAAGCGGAAGTCATGGCGCGTTTCTTGCAGCGCGACGGCAATCGGACGGTGGCGCTTGATCAGTTCTGCGATCATTAGTCGGCGCTCTTTCCAGGGACGAGTGTAGTTCCAGATATTGAAGGTCATAACCTTCATTACAGCCTCCGACGAAAGGTGAGATACATGGACGCGGGAACGATCACCGAAGCGCAGTTTTTACTGACCGAGTTGCAGTACACGCTCGGTCAGCTTCACGTTCAACTGGCTAATATGGACGCCGAATCGATGCGTCGCGCAATGTGCGGCGACCGGAGTATAGAACAGGTGATGTCGGACCTGTGTGAGTCAGAAATCGCCTACCAGACTCAGTATGCACAACTGCTTGATCTGGAAGTGCCCGCCGACGCCGGCGAACACATCGCTCTTCCTGTGTCCGACGAGAGCGTACAACCGGGCTCGCAATCACGATTCGAGCATCTGCGTACCCGTACCATCGAACTCCTGGATGGTACCGAAACGCAATGGACTCAGGAGGTTCTCGATCTCGTCAAAAGGCAGGTATCTGAGGACCGGTCACAAACGACGCAGATCGCGGAGTGCCGCAAGTCGAACTTCGAGGGCGAAGCGCGACCAGACCTCGACGCCCCGCTGACTACCTCCCCCAAGCCGCACGAGTTCGAGGCCGAGACAAGCAGTCACCTCGAGCCCGGGGACGAAAGCGCCTCGATCCGCTCTACGTGACTCCCGTCGGCTCGATTCGGTTCCGTCTGGCGCGTCTCACCGGACGGTTCGTAACCCGCACCGCGGCCCTCCTAACGGGCGGTCGGATGCCGCCTTTCGTGTCCGCTTCAGTCGTGGTGGTTGTCCGCGAGCGCGTCCTGGTAGTGCATGATCCCATCCGCGCTGAAGCGGTTTTGCCTGGCGGTCACCTACGATGGAGAGAGCTTCCCACCGTGGGTGCTATGCGGGAAACGCTGGAAGAAACTGGGTACAGCGTGGCGTGCAGAGCACTAGTAGGGGTGTACGCAGGAAAGCAGGAGGCCGGCGAGCTAGGTATCGTGCGCGTCGTCTACGCCGGCGAAGTCGTGGCCGGCTCTTTACAATCGTCAGCCGAAGGGAAGGCGGAGTGGCTGCCGCTCCAGACTTACGCCGCGTCCGCCGCCCGTGATGCCCCTATCGTGCGCGACTGGATGGCGCAGGCGACGGCTGGACGCAGATTTGACTAGGGCGCACGACGTGGATCAAGGAACCGACGACTTTTGCAAAAGAAACGGCAGTTCCGAGACGAACCGGGACTTTGCCAAAACCCGGTGCGCTCCCGCCTTACGTGCCGCTTTTCGGGCCTCTGTGTCGACGTGAGGACCGAACGCCACTATGGGGGCCGTTGACTCAGATTTAAGGCGGCGGATCACTGCCAATACATCCAAGTCAGCATCAAGGTCTACCAGTGCCAACGCATGGCCGGGTATTTCTTCGTTCACCGTCAGAAAACGCACGGCGCGATCCGAATGACGGGCGACAGTGCTGATGCGGGATTGGAAGTAGAGGTCGGTGACGACCGCGATGACATCGTCCATGACACACTGTACCGAAGTCGACGGCACAGCGGCACCTGCAACGCTTGATACCCTGAGAAGTTGCGGGACGGACGGAGGAGGGGTCACATGGCGGAAACGGCAACGTACGCGATTTCGGATGCGGAGGCTGCGCGGTACCGGGCGGAATTTCCCATCTTCGAGCACACCAC
Organism: Chloroflexota bacterium; assembly: GCA_036732245.1. Taxonomy (GTDB): domain Bacteria; phylum Chloroflexota; class UBA5177; order UBA5177; family UBA5177; genus JANWJD01. The sequence goes on from DAINCT010000090.1 coordinate 5,325, forward strand.
CTACCTCAACAGTTGCTCGCTCGGGCCGCTGAGTAGTCGTTCCACTACCGCCCTCGAACAGTACGCGAATGCCTGGTCGAATTTCGGCGCTCCGGCCTGGTGGGAGGAGTGGCTGCCGAAAATCGATAAGGCCAAGGCACGTTTTGCGCGACTAATCGGAGCAGGTGACCATGAGGTTACGGTCAGCCATTCGATCTCGTCGGCGCTGTCCTCGGTCGCCAGCGCGTTCGACTACAGTGCCCGTCGCCGGGTCGTCTGTGCCGATCTTGACTTTCCAACCATTCCATATCAGTGGATGGCGAAGGAACGGGACGGTGTCCAGGTCGCGTTTGCTCGCTCTCTGGACGGCATCCGCACGCCGCCGACCGCATACGAGCAGCACGTGGACGGGAACACAGCCCTTATCGCTACATCTCACGTCTTTTACACGACGGGCGCCATCCAGCCTATCCGCGCCCTGGCCGACCTAGCGCACGCGCATGGCGCGAAACTGATCGTCGATGGGTATCACAGTGTTGGCGTCTTTCCGGTCGATGTGAAGGCGCTCGATGTGGATATTTATGTAGGGGGCGTGTTGAAGTGGTTGTTGGGCGGTCCCGGCCTCACCTTCATTTATGTGCGAGAGGGCCTGATAGAGGAGCTACATCCGGCAGTCACCGGTTGGTTCGCGGCGGCTGACCAGTTCGCGTTTGATGCCCAGCGCCTGGCACTCGCGTCCGACGCCGACCGGTTTCAACTCGGGACGCCCGCCATGCCGACCGTCTACACCGGAATCGCCGGGATGGACATGATTCTCGAGGTAGATCCTCAACGGATTGCAGATCGCCTCCGCATGCTGACGTCACGCCTCGTGGAACACGCCGTGCACGGCGGATTTACCGTCCTCTCACCGGATGACCCGGAGGAGCGGGGCGGAATCGTGATGCTGGGGCTAGAGAAACCAGAACGAACCGTCGCCGACCTCGCCGCGAAGCATTTCACCGTCGACCATCGTCCCGGCAGGGTGCGGATTTCACCGCACTTCTATAACACGATCGACGACGTCGATCGACTGATGGAGGCACTGCTGCGCACGCAGCAGACATGAGACGTTCTACGACCGGCTCTCGCTGAGCTTGGCCGGGGCAGCATTCACTTCGTCGGCTGATCGAGTGCCTGGCGTTCGTCCAGTAATTGAATCAACCGTTCTAGGCGCTGTCGAGCGACCTGCGCGGCAGCGCGCGCACCGGAACGGCGAGCATCGTCGGCGCGCGCTACCCAGTCACTGAGGTCAGCTTCACCAATATCCGCCCAGCGAGCATCCGCCGTGAGCCGCGTCTGGACTCGGGCAGTGGGGCTCTTCATCCGCTTGGGCGCTTCCTCTGCGGAGACTCCCAGTTCTTTGGCGAGCGCCGCTACATCGGAGCTTCGCAGAAACGGATTCGAGGGTTTGCCGCCAAACGTGTTGAGTCGACCGCCGGCGATCATGTCAAGCACCGCATCCTGCGTGACGTGCAAGAACTCGGCAGCGTGGACTGAGTCGACAAAGGCGAAACGTTCGATTGCGGTGCTCACGTTGACTCGACCTCATAATGCACGTAGGATATGCCCAAGACGTTACGTCAATTATAGGTTGGAGTTGGAGGGTGCTACAGGAAGGTCGCCTGGCGAACGAGCGCGGCGTGTTGCAAGCCTGGGGTGAGGTTATCAGGCGCTACCGTCAGTGGAAACGGCTATCGCGCAGGGACCTCGCGCTGAAAGCGGGAATATCTCCGGTCTTCCTCGGCGAAATCGAACGCGGCGAAAAAGACCCCTCTTCTCACTCACTGTGTTTGATCACCGCGGCGCTAGATGTGCCCCTGGCTGAACTGTATCTAAGAGTCGCCACGAAGCTCGAGGTACCGCCGTCGAACGGAGACCTGCGCGGTCAGACGTCTCTCCCGCTGGGAGTTAGTGAGGCGACGGAGGACTACCTCGAAGGTGTATCGCCGGCCAGCGATGAAACGGCGTTTGACCTCTACAAAATCGTGCGCCTACTGCGCAGTGACCAGCAGGTATCGCTGCTTATCCTGGCACGCTCATTAGCCGACGAAAGGAAGTAGAACGCCGCCTAAATCGCCGCGCGGGTCGTCACCAGTGTTGCCGCGCATCGTCCCTCCCACGCCTGTGACGGATCGCTCACGGAACGCACATCGTGCTTGGGCGTCTTGTTCCCGGACAGCGGCAACAGGGCGTCGCGCGCGGTCGTGGCGTAGAGAGCTTGTTCCGATTCACTGCTAGGCTTGAACGCCGAAGCATGGAGCACGTCCTTGGAGTCTCGCCAGACCCAAAATGTCCTCAACGAGGCACCGCAGCCGCAGGTCTCCATGATTCTTGCTCCTGACTGTTGCGCTGAACACATGACTTCTGGCCTTACTATACACGCTTATGCAGGGTTGTCAATCCTGTTTCCCGTGCGATAACAGTCCGGAAATATACAGTTGCACATGTTTCGGCAGTCGACCGGCTGCTCCGAACGTTACAGAGCCCAACCCAAGGTCAGGTTCGTGGCCTGAGGCGCCCCTTATCGCACCGGGAGGCGCCCGGTTTTCTCCAGCACTGACTGACAGTCGATGCAGTAAATGGCAGACGGTATCGCCTCTAGTCGTTTTTCCGCAATCGGACGGCCGCAATTGTCGCAGACGCCGTAGGTGCCCGCATCGAGCTTAGCCATCGCCTTGTAAACATCGTCCAGGCTGGACTGCAGCGTGTTGAGGACCGACAGGTTTTTTTCGCGTTCGAACATTTCCGACGCGCCGTCCGCCGGGTGCAAGGATACTGTGTCGGTGCCCTCATCTTCCTGAAACGTCTCGGCGTCGACACCGCGTCGCAAGCCATCGATCTCGCCCTGCAGCCGCGCTCGATCCGATTGCAGACGCGTGCGAATCTCCTGCTGAGAATCCTGGGAAACCATGTGTGCCTCCTCCCGAGCCGTACTGAAGCAGGATTCGTGCTGACCGAACAACTGTCTACGTCGGAGCACGACCAAAAAGAAGAGAGGCCGACCGACGCCAACCTCTCTTTGATCGAAAGTTATCTAATTACCGCAAGCTCGGACTGAACCGCCCTCCTGAGCCGACGTAAAGGACTGGCCACAGGAACAACTGGTGACAGCGTTTGGATTGTGGATGGTGAACCCACCACCCATTAATTCGTCGACGTAGTCGATTTCGGCGCCCTCTAGATACTGTGCGCTAAATTCGTCCACGTATACCTGGACACCATCGCGGGTCTCAATCGCATCGCCCTGCATGGGAGTGTCCTCGAAGCGCATCCCGTACTGGAATCCGGAGCAGCCACCGGGAGACACAAAGACACGAAGTCCCAGCGAGGATTCGTTCTGCTGCACCATGAGACCCTTCAGTTGGTCCATGGCTCCATCGGATACATTGATCATTCGTAGCCCTCCAAAACGGCCTTTTCACGTACCGTCGTATGTCCTAAACTACCACAAAACCGGCAGCGGATCAACCCACCAGTCCATACCTGTCAAGTCTTTTTGGCGGCGCACGCACTGCTCGCCCGCACGCAGAGTCATCCCGCCTCCGGCTTGAGAACTAGCGCTCTACACGACTCTCCGGCGGCCCCGCACGTAGTCCACCAGGATGTAATTACCCAGGCGCTCCGGCGTCGCGAAGAAGACGCGCCCGTGATTGATGCGCGTCATCTGGTTTACGAAATCCACCAGATGATGACTTCGTTCAAGCATGAATGTATTGATGACAATGTGTTCTCGCGTGCAGCGTTGAACCTCACGCAGTGTTGCCTGAATCGTGCGGGCACTCGGCGGATAGGAAAAGTGGACGCGATCGTCCTCGAGATGTGCCGTCGGCTCCCCGTCCGTGATCAAAATAATCTGCCGGGTCCCAGACTTGTGACCGGCCAACAGGCGACGAGCCAATTTCAGGCCGTGCTGGATGTTCGTCCCATGAACGTATTCGTTCAAACCGAGACGGTAGAGAGACTCAGCATGGAATTGGCGCGCGTAGTCCGAAAAGCCCACCACGTACAGCTGATCACGCGGAAATTGATTGGTAATCAGTGTATTCAGCGCCAGAGCAACCTTTTTGGCCGCGGTGAAACAGCCACGCATCGGCATCGATCGACTGAGATCTACCATGAGCACGGTCGCTGCCTGTGAAACCTGTTCGGTGCAAAACACCTCAAAATCCGACACGGATAGTTTCAACGTACCAGGGGATTGCTCTCGGGCGACTGCGTTCATGAGCGTCTGACTGAGGTCGAGGAGAAATGGGCCGCCGTACTCATACGGTTTCGAATCGTCCATAGCGTCGGATCCGGCGCCCTCGCGCCGCACCGTATGGTCTCCGAACGCGGACTGCTTGGCGTCGCGAAATATATCGTGGAGCGCCTTCTGCCCAATGCGTCGGATCCCCCGTGGAGTCAGGCGAACAGTTTCACCTTCGCGCTCGAGATAGCCTGCGTGTTCCAATACCTCCTCGAGCGACCTGAGTGCGCAGAGCGCTTCATGTGCCTCGGCACCCAACAAATCGCGCACGGTGTCCGGGTCGATAGCGTTCATTGAAGCAGTGTCGTGCGCTACACGCAGTGCTCGCTCCAACTGGTCGAGACGCTGCATGCGACGCATGAGGCCGAGAGCTTCGTCGAACGTAACCGATTGTTCTCCGGAAAACGGATACTGCGCGACCGGAGGATGCGCCGCGGTGACCTGTTCCATCAGCCCATGGAGTCGCGCCATTTCATCGCGTAGGCCGGGGTCTCGTAAGGCCGAGCCCATCGATTCTTCCAACGTCCGCCGCAACTCCGGCGCCATGCTGCTGAGCAGTGATTCGGTTTCGACCGCCTGCTCCATGAGGTGCGTCAACAATCCGTCGAGGTCGTTGGAGGAGGGAAAGTGAGAGCCGTGCCGTTCGCGAAACTGCTCGAAGTCTTGAGGGTACGTCGACGCGCGGTCTTCGATAAGATTGTTGAGCGCATGGAGGGCTCGGGTAAGACTGGCGATGTCGTCCGGCGTCAAGCCCTGCATGGACTGTTGCATGTGCTTGAAACGGGTCTGCAAAACCTGGCGCTGTAGCACATCCATCAGTGCGTCGAACTTCGTGCGAGCGAAGTCATTGGCGAATTCGTAGTCTGCCAGAGCGGTCACCGCAGAGCCAGGTTCATCAGGAACGGCTTCGAGCACGCTCAATCGGTGGACCGCGACAGATTCTACGGCTCGTTGATCTTCGGGTGTCATTGCCAGGTGTGGGGCTTGGGCCTCACGCAGCAGGTGTTCGATGCCGGAGCGCTCCGTACTAACTATGTCGGAGACGCGCTCTTTGATGTCCTGAACCATGGAGTCGAGGTCGTAGCGCTCCAGGTCCTCACGTCGCTGGGAGCGCACCTGCTGGAGCAGTCCGTGCGTCCCCTGCGCTGAATGCGACCCCGGCGTGCGCAAGCCATATCTCGTGATCCGCTCCATCGCGGTCTGCAGGTCGGCCTCGGCCATGAGGTCATCTGAAAGTGCCTCCATCACGTCGTCCGGATCGAGGCTTGTCAGCTCCCGGTTGCCATCCCGCCACGAGTAGGTGTAGTACATT
>DAINCT010000091.1:0-10871 GCA_036732245.1 Chloroflexota bacterium
ACTGTGAACCGTTCGAGCGGGTGTCAGGTCGAATGTATGGACGGGTCCACCGCAATCGTGTGGTTACACTTCCGCAACCTATCGGCAACTTTTCTTTCCTACATTGAAGGCGGGTGTACCCGGACGGCCGGGCCCTGCAGGAAGAAGGAGAGCATATGGTTCGTCGACACGTCCCGGTCATCATGTCCCTGCTGCTCGGTTCAATTTTTCTGTCCATAGCCGGCGTTTCATTGACGCCGCATGGAGCGAGCGCACACCCTATCGTCGCGAGCACTCAGAACCTGCGAAGCATTGACCCTGGCAATTTTGCACGTGCGGCCAAGCACATCGCCGCTCTCCGGGGAGCGAACACCGCATCATTCGTGCGACGGTTTACGGCACTTGCTCGGACTGATAGCACCGACGTGACAGGGTCCCAGTCAGGAGGAGAAACAACTCTGGTGAACAACTGGCACATCTCTCCTGCCGGTTCCGAAGCGCCGCTGGGCGATTTCCCTGCGAACAGCACGATGTCACCGGACGGGTCGCACATGCTGGTTGTCAACAGCGGAGCGGGCATCCAGTCGGTGCAGGTAGTGGATTCTGTATCGCATACCGTGCAACAAACGATTCCGTATTTCGCCCCGCACAGCGCATTCGTTGGCGTGGCCTATAGCCGTGACGGCGCTCATGCCTACGTCTCCGGTGGTGGGGAAAATGTGGTCCACACCTTCAGCGTCGGCGGTGATGGCTCGCTGACGCCCACGGGAGATGTCAAGCTTGGCACCATGGCTCCCGACGGATCGCAAAATCCTTATCCAACCGGCTTGAGCGTGAGCTCCGACGGCAAGACGGTCTACGTGGCGAATACGCAGGCCAACAACATCGCGCTGATCGACACAGCCTCGCAGTCCGTTACCGGTACGATTCCGGTCGGTACCGCTCCCTACTCGACCATTACCAGCCCGACCACGAAGTACGTCTGGGTTTCGAATTGGGGCAGCGCGTCGCTATCGGTGGTCGATCCCGTCACCAAAACGGTAGTCGCTACCATTCCGGTGGGCAACCCCCCGTCCGCCATGACGGCGACTCCCAACGGCATGCTCTACGTGTCCGATTCGAACAGTGACGCGGTCTCCATCGTCAACATGCAGACCATGACCGAGGTACGGCGTGTCTCAGTAGTCCCGCTGCCGAATGCGCCGCTCAGCAGTAGTCCACAGGGACTAGCGGTCAGCCCGGACGGCCGCCGGCTGTACGTGGCCGACGCCGGCGACAACGACATCGCGATCTTTGCCCTGCATCCAGATGGATCGGCTGCAGACTTCCAGGGTTGGATTCCCACCGCCTGGTACCCGACGTCGGTACAGGTAAGTGCTGATAACTCGACTTTGCTCGTCACGAACGGCTTCGGGGACGGTGAAGGTCCCAATAATACCGGCCTCTATCCCAACCCGACGAGACCGAGCTTCCCGTTGACCAATGCCGTCGATGGGTTCGGCGGCACCTATTGCAAGTGTCAGTTCAATCAGTTCAGCGGTTCCATGAACGTGGGAACGCTCAGTGCCATCGGCGTGCCGACTCCGGGTCAGTTGACGGATGACACTCTGCAGGTCGTGCGCAACGATCGTTTCTTTGACCAGTCCATCCTCGATCGCAGCGCCGGCAACCCCATTCCGCTGCCTGGCGGCACCTCTCCGATCAAGCACGTCATCTACGTGGTGAAAGAGAATCGCACCTACGATCAAGTGTTCGGTGACGAGCAGGCCGGCAATGGCGACCCGTCGCTGACTCTCTTCGGCAAATCTGTTACACCGAACCTCCACGCGCTCGCCGAGCGGTTTGGCGTGATCGATAACTTTTACGCGGACGCCCAGGTTAGCGCGGACGGACACAACTGGGCTCTATCCGCGAACGCCAGTGATTACGACGAGAAACTGTGGCCACAAGATTACTCGGCAAGCCCCGGGCGTAACTTTGGGTATCCCTTCGAAGGGGGCACGGCTCTGCCGCAGTCACCGGGAGGCTACATCTGGGATGACACCGCCGCGGCCAACCTCACGTACCGCGATTACGGCCTGTACAGTAACTTTCCGGCCGCCTTCTCGACCGCCACGGTCATCCCCCAGGACGGGCAGTGCAGCGGCCCCACCTCGCCGGTCTACTCCGGCGTGACCGCTCCCGCCGGAGATATTTTTTGCTTTCAACCAATCACGGTGAATGCCGCCACATCGCCCGCTCTGGTCGGGCACCTCGATCCGAAATACCAGGCGTATGACCTTCGCTACCGGGATGTAGACCGCGTCGCCGAGTGGCAGCGCGAGTTCAACCAGAACGTCGCGAACAACGACTTGCCTTCGCTTGAGCTACTGCGCCTCTCGTCCGATCACACCGCCGGCACGACTCCCAACGCCTGGACGCCGCAGTACTACGCCGCCGACAACGACGCAGCGGTGGGGAGACTGGTAGATACCGTGTCCCACAGCAAGTACTGGGCGAGCACCGCCATCTTCGTAACGGAGGATGACGCTCAGAACGGTCCCGATCACGTCGACTCTCACCGCACCGAAGCGCTCGTGATCAGCCCGGACACCTCGCAGGCGACACCACGAGCAGAGCACGGTCATTACGACACGGCTGCCATGCTCCGCACGATCGAACTCATTCTGGGCCTCGGTCCACTCAGTAAGTACGACGCGACCGCGACCCCGATGTCGGCTGTGTTCAGCTCAAATCCCGATGTCACGCCGTACAACGCGATTGCCGCCACCGTCCCGTCGGCCACGAACTCCCTCCAGAGCTACGGGGCGGTGCAGTCGAAAGCCATCAACTTCGCCCTTCCCGATCAGGCGCCCACAGCCGAAATGAACCGCATTCTGTGGCACGCGGTGAAGGGCAACGTCCCCTATCCGGGACCCGCCGACACGGCAAATGACCCAGCGCTGCAACGTTATGTGTGGGGGATCATGGATCGCAAGGGTAACCCGCTGCTGCGCTATCACGGCATTCCGATGCCACACATCGTCGTGCGGCGTCCACATGTGACCGGGTAACAGGTCTCCAGCACCCGCGCCCTTGAGGGGAGGCACCATCGGCTCGCCTTGCAGCGTCCGATGCGCCACTACGGCGCCAGCCGGCGGGGGCTACGCTTTGCCCGAGGGTGCGGCGCCTTCCCCGGTTCTGATCCACGACACGCATCATTCCCGAACCTACCCAGCCTGGGCGAGCTCGCCGGCGACGGAGTCATTCATGCCGCTGTGTGGCAACACGCCGCACGCAACCGGCGAGGTGGCTTGACATTAGCGGGTTATACGTATGGATCGCCCGGCGTGGGCGATCCGCCCCGGCCTCTCCGTGCGCCACCGGGCGGGCAGGCACGCCGGCCTGCCCCTACTTAAATCGCGGCGAAAAATGACGATGAAGAACACAATGTTGCGAGAGAGTCGCCAATGCGCGTCGCCCGACCATCGCTCGTGCGAATACAGAGAGGCGGGACGAGAACACTCACGGGCGCCTCGGCGACGAGGTCTCGCATGTCGGTTTACGGAGCCACGCCCAATTCAAACGGATCGGTGATCGAAGCGCGAGGGTCGTAGGGAGTCGCACGGTGTGGTAACCCGCCCTGGTCTCCCCCAGCGCCACGAGAGGGCAGGCGCGGGGGGAAGCCCCTTCAGAAATGTGTGAGTGGGGAAGCGGAGATGGCCCGGGCATCCCTTAAACGCCAAAAGGGAAGCGCCCCCTACCCGTCACGTGGTAGGGAGCGCCGAGGGAGTGAGATGCGGATCTACTACTTGGGTACGGTGAAGGTGTAGCAATTGCCCCCGTTGTTGTCTATTTCATTTCCTGCTGGCGAGGCGGTCGTCACTTCGTACGAATACGTGGTTCCGGGCGTGAGGCCGATATTGCCCACCGTGCCGGGCAAGTCGTTGCCGGACACCAACACGCGGTGACTGGTGGTTCCCGCACCCGAGTCCTGCGTGGCAACTTCTACCAGGCCCGAGCACTTCGGCCCTGGACCGAAGTAAACCGCCCCGTTCCCCGGGTGCGTGCTCGTGAAATTGACTTCCACGGCGCCGTTGTTCGGAACGACTTGACCGGTCGTGGGATCCAGGAAGACGCGGCGCTGGTCGGACGGCAGGGGGCTAAAGTTAAACATGTTCATGACCGAGCCCGCTTTGTTGTCGAATGACTGAGAACTGACCCGCTGGCCGGCCAGCCAGTTGTCTTCCACGAAACGCAGCGCGGAACTCTGGTCGGTGAGCGTATTGTCGACGAAATTGGCCCGCGCATACGGCGAGATCACGAGAAACGGGAGACGGGGGCCATAGCCGCAACGCGCCGGCGAGCCATCGTTCGTGGTCCCACAGTTCACGTCTTCAGACGTTTGCGAGTGATTGACAATGGGGCCCATCACATGGTCGTACCATCCGTCCGAATCGTCGTACATGATGAATACGGCGGTACTGCTCCATGACGGCAGGCTCTGCAAATGATTGATCGTGTTCACCAGGAACATTTGCTCGTCCAACGGGTCGGAATTGCTGGGATGACCGTCCTGGTAGCGAGGTGCCTTCAGGTATGAAACCGCTGGAAGATTGCCGGCGTCGGCGGCTGTCCAGAAGTTACTGAGGTCGTACTGATGGTTCGCCTGATCCGTCTGTCCGATCATCGCGGTACTGGACGGCGGCAAGTGGTGAGGATTGGAGGTGGAAGCAAAATACTGGAACGGCTCATGATGCGCGCTGTAATCGCGTTGCAGCGTCGTGTCCGCGGCAGGGTTGATGCCGGTAGCGTGGTCGAACGACGCGAGCGCATGGCTGGCGGTACAGTCGGCAAAGCCTCCGTTAAACCAGCCCCAACTAATCCCGGCACCGTTCATCATGTCGCCGACGTTGCGGCCCACCACGGCGGCCGTGTCCTTCTTCGACGTATCCGGCTTGGCGACCGACGAACTGAGTGAACAATCGTCGTAGTACTGGTCGGGATCACCCGTGATCGTTCCGGTCGGTGTGCCGGCGGTCGCAGTAGTCGGCGCACTCGTGGGACTGCAAGGGCCGGGCGAGTTATACGTATCTGAGGTGGTGCCACCGCACACCAGGTTCCCCGTGTCACCGGCTATAAGGTTAAGCGCGCCGGGAGTAGACGGACCGAACGTGCTTCCGAACGAATTGTCATTCATGGCGTAATGTTGCGCGTAATTCCAGAGGGCCGTAACCGTGTTGCCATCGTAATAGCCCATGGACACGCCTTTGGGACAGAACTTTGAGGTTGTGGATCCGCCGTTATCGAGGTACTGAACGAAGTTATCCATAAGGCCGGCGTCAAAGGCCTGCTGCTCCGGTTTGTAGTCATGATTCTGATCGCAGGTCAGAGCCTGCGCCCGTGTCAGACGGAACGGATGAACCGAATTGGGGTTATTGTCGATCAGCGGCTGCGTTAACCCGTTTACCGACGGGGTCGATGGACTGGCGAAGAATGCCGGTTCACCCGGTGGATTCGCGGCTTTTGGATATGTTGCAAAGTAGTGATCGAATGACACGTTTTCCTGAAAGATAACCACCAGGTGTTTGATCGGGGTCGCGGTGTTGAGCGACGCCGCCGCCGATGTGTCCTTCCCCGATACGATGCTCGTCTGGCCGGTCACGACACTCACCTGGGCCGAGACATGTGTGGGCTGTGCTGCCCAGAGGGCATATCCCCCGGATGCGACCACTGCCCCCGCGGCTGCCACTCGTCCAAACCAATGCAACACGATAACTGCCCCTCCTCTGCGAACTACGGTCCCTCACTCCACGGATCAGCCCATGGAGGCATTCCATTGTTCGCAACGAGTTTTTGCGAGCGTGCTACCAGCGTGTGAACAAACTGTTACGGTGCGTGCGGGGGTTGGGTGGGATTAACGAGTATCGCCTTGGCGATCCCAGGCCAAGGGACAACGAGCTACGGCTTCAAAAGGTCGCTGCTCTAGACAGACATACAGCATCCGCTTCATGCTGCGCTGCCTTACGTCTTACGCCGGATCGGGCTCTTGGATCCTGTAGTGGGCGCCTCGGCGTGCGCCGGTATCGCGGATCACAAGTCCACGATCCGTGAGTTCCTTACGGGCTCGCAAAAAGGTGGCTTCGGACATCTTCGAAGCAGCTTGCCACTCGGTGGCAGTGGCCCCATCCGAACCGTAGACCGAACGGAGAGCGTCCAGAGCTCGTTGTTCGCGACTGCGCAATTCATGTCCCGGCGCTTCGCCGCCAGGCTGACTCTCGGTACTCCCCGCGACGGATTCCTCTTCTCCGGCAATCAGAGCAGTTAACCGGTCTTCAGCCTTTGCTACGGTCGCCGCTCTACGGTCAACACGCTTTCCCGTTTTAGTGAGCCACTTGGCGGCACGAAGGCGCGCCTGCTCGATCTCCTGCTTTCCGCGCACGCGTGCCTGAGCATGTTCTTCCTCGGCGACGCTCAGTTCCATCTGCGCTTTGGTCAGCTTGCGCCGTGCCCTTTCAATGGGATCCTTCTTCGATCCATCTTTTGCCACCGTCTTCTCCTCGCTCCCCACGGCTCACTCGCTCCCAACCTGCGTGCTAGGAGTCATTGGGACACGGACGAATGGACCGGAGCTACGGCATCAGCACCGGCAGTGTCGACGACTCCGCTCACTCGCATCATCCGCTTCACTCCGCGTATTCCGCCTCATCAAACACTCGATCGCACTGTACCGGCGCGTTTTGGGTCGCTCGATAACTCGGCTGAATGCGCTGCGCCGCACTCGCCGTCGGGAAAAGTGGCCCTGCGATCATGCCGGCACCAGCGAAACCATGAACATAGCACCGGGCACATAATACATCAAAACTGCCGTAACTGGTCCGCAGAAATGACAATGTTGCGAAATGTTGCCGATTTATTACCAGATCGATACGTTAAACAAAACTGTGACCTGATGCACAGACATTGCCGCCTCGACGGTTTACGTTGAGATCAACGAGCCAAGTCGAAAGGAATGGTACCGATGCTCGATCACTCTGAAACCCCGACTCAGGACGACGTCCAAGCTCTCATCGATAAACTCGTGGATTTTGACGCCACCTTGACCCCTACACAACGTTCGGTCTTTCGGTCCCGCATTCTCACTACCATGCCCGACGGTGATGACGTCGAGGGCCACACCTGGGAAATGCGATGGGAAACAGGAGCGGCCGGCATCTTTCGCCAGTGGGTTTGGGTGGACGACGGGCACGGGTCGAAACCAGCGGATCAGCGCTCGAAGTAACCTCGTGACGGCACGCACTGTGAGCGTGCAGCGGCGGCCGTAACATCCTGGACACCCGCAGCTAACATCGGTGTAACACCCGTCCCGTAGGCTGAGACTGCAGAGTGCGTCAGCGCGAGGAGAGGTGAAACCCGTGCTAATCGATCTTCATAGCCACAGCGTCTTGAGCGACGGAACACTCCCAATCGAAGAAATGGTGGCAGCCGCGGATCGCCATGGCTACGAAGCCTATGCGGTAACGGATCATGCCCGCGGGGACGATCCGCACTACCTGGACATCGTAAGTGAAGTGCGACGGCAGGTCGACCAGCTGCGTACTGAGACACCGATGCGCCTCTTTGCCGGCGTGGAATTAACGGACTTCGAGCCGGCCGAAATCGCGGGGGCCGCCGAATCGGTCCGACGATTCGGGGCACAGGTCGTGGTCGTGCATGGCGAGTGTCCCACGCTCGAGGTTCCCGCCGGCACCGACACCGCGGCAGTTCGATGTGACGAAGTCGACATCTTGGCGCATCCAGGCCTGATTTCAGAACGTGATGCCGACGAGGCGACGGTGCGGGGCATCTATCTCGAGCTATCCGCCCGGCAAGGACACTGTTGGAGTAACGGTCACGTCTACCAGACAGCTCGCAAAGCCGGCGCCTTCCTTTTAGTTGACTCGGACGCACATGAAGAAGCCGGACTCCTGTCCGTTCCGAAGGTTACTGCTCTGATCCGGGGAGCAGGCGCGTCAGAACTGTCTCTGAATCAAATAGTCAATCAGATGGCGCCCCGTCTGATCGCCAAGCTGGCGCGCCGCCACGCCAAGGCGTACTGAACCGCACAACTATTTAGTCTCCCCGAATCTTCGTTCGCGGCGCACAGGATGCTGCGAGACGACTGAGTCGAACGCGCGCATCGTCGGGATCATGCTCTTCTGGTGCCGTGATCTGAATCCGGTTCACCAGGAAGAACGCACTCAGTACAATACTGAGATTAGAACGCGTTGGAGCCTCCATGACTCTCGTACACACGATCATCATCGGTATCTTGCAGGGCGTTTCAGAGCTGTTCCCTGTGAGCAGTCTCGGTCACGCCGTACTCATTCCTAGCATTCTGCGCTGGGGAATCGACCAGAAAAGCGAAAGTTGGTTGGCCTTTCTGGTCGCGCTTCATGTCGGGACCGCCATCGCCCTGTTGATCTACTTCCGCGATGATTGGGTCAGCGTGGTGAAAGCATTCGTGCGTAGCGTGCAACAGGGTCAGATGGGCAGCGATCACGATGAGCGCCTGGCCTGGATGGTGGTGCTCGGCACTATTCCCACCGGCGTTGTCGGGCTCGTCCTGCAAGCGCCCTTACGCTCACTCTTCGCATCTCCCTATGCGGCAGCCTGCTTTCTCATCGTCAATGGAGCGATCATGTTCGTGGGCGAGCGTTTTCTCCAGCGACAACTCGCCGAGCGGGCTGAGGCGTCAACCGCCGATGCAATGGCGTACCGGCAGCAGGCGGCGGGCGGCGCCGGATTCGTCCCGTCCTCGAGCACGAACATGACTGGCGGATCGGCATCACGTGACGACCCCGAGATCGGTCGATATCGCGACATCACTCAGCTAAGTTGGCGAGACGCGGCAATCATCGGGCTCGCTCAGATTGGAGCCCTCCTTCCCGGCATTTCCCGCTCGGGGGTCACAATGGTAGCGGGCTTGATGGCCGGCCTGACGCATGAGGCGTCCGCTCGGTACACCTTCCTGCTTGCCACTCCCATCATTGGCGCCGCCGCGGCGCTGGAACTACCCAAGTTGTTCGACTCCGGCGGTCGATCGATTCTCGGCTATGCTGTGCTCGGCATGGTACTCGCCGGAATTGCAGCCTACTTCTCCGTGCGATACCTGATGCGATATTTCGAAAGCGGGCGGCTCTATCCGTTCGCTTACTATTGTGTGGGTGCCGGAGTTCTCGGCCTCATCCTCCTGGCTGTTTAAACACACGTTTCGCGAGGTTTTACCATGAATCGTTCAACCCTGTTTGGCCTGGGTATTGCCGTGGCCGTCGTTTGCGCGCTCATAGCCATCGTCTATCTGGTTGGTGGCTCACCGCTGGGGCACCACATCAAGCACGCCATTCTCTTTTTCGCGATTGCCGTGGTTGCAGCGCTGTTCGCGATGGTCAACCGGCCGATGCGAAGACTCGTGTAAGTCTTTCGCCTCCCTTCCCTCTCGGCGCGATCAGCTCTTGCGATGGGCAAGTTGCCAGGTGGCGTTGCGCATACCCGTCAGTATCTGCCGTGCCGTTGCGGGGTCGGCCCAACGAGGTTGGGCGTAATCGTAGATGACGACGGGGCGGTAGCGCACCGCGACCAGTCGCTTACGGTAAAACGTGTAGGTCCCCACAACTCCCTCACGCGTCGGCATCGAAAACATCTGGTCAAACACGAAGTTGCCGTGCGCGTAGCTGATGAAATGATGGTGGTAAATTTCCACCGCCTGCACGTGGTGGGGATGGTTCCCGATGATGAGATCGGCTCCGCTGTCGATGATCCAGTGCGCGACGCGCTGTGGATCGTCGTCCGCGATGCCCGGTGCCGTGGTGGGTACCGCGACATATTCTTTGCCCCAATGCACCGACACCACGACGATGTCCGCGCCACGCCGCGCGGCCCGAATTTGTTGCCGTGCGGCTGCATAATCGAATCGCTCACCCACCGTGTTGTATCCCAGAAACGCGAAGCGGATACCGCGGACGGTCTTGTGATCGACCTTGCCATATCCGCAATATCCAATACCGGCGGCACCCAGGTGGTTCCAAGTTTCTTGAATACCCTGCGGGCCGTAATTCCCTATATGGTTGTTGGCTGTGCACGCGGTGTCCACGCCCGCGAACCGGAGACCCTGAACGAATCGCGGATCGCCGCAGAATTGCATCCCCTCGTAGACCACCGGACACCCGGAGGCGATTAAGGGAGACTCCAGATTGATAAGTGTGATGTCAGCGCTACGCAGATATCCGGCCGTGCGGCGAAACGGGTACAGAAAATCGTTGTATGTCACCATCTTGTAGTTCACACTACGCGCCGGTATTACGTCCCCGGTGGCAATGAGCGTTCGTAGGTTCGCGCGTCCATATCGAGCCAGTGAGGGTGCCTGGGCCGCGAAGACGCTGGCCACGGTCAAGGGCGGTGGAACGCCACCCCCGGTCGAAGGGCGTTGAGGCGTGGCCACGGCGGTGGCAGCCTTGACGGCGTGGCCCGCGAGTCCGCTCGCCTGCACCAGGCTGTAGCCCAGCCACCCGCCGAAGCCGATCACCACCCAGAAGCAGGCAAAAGCGAGGAGGGTGGTCCGGTCGCCTCGATTCGACGTCTCGCGCATCGTGCCCTCGCGGTCGTATTGCCGCTCGTGCCCTCTACTATAGGTTGCTACGACGGTAACCGCCAGCAGGGGACTTATTGCCCTTGGCAGTGGCAATCACGGCACTTAGACTAAACAACCATAATGCAGTCTTCGACCGTCGTGAACCTGGACACTCGTTCCGTCGTGCAACGCCAGACCGATCGCCTACAGACGTTGAACGAGATCGGTCGGGTGATGTCGTCGACGCTGGATCTGCAGACGCTCTACGAGACGATCTACCAGCAGATCGGTCGGGTGATGGATG
>DAINCT010000092.1:0-10837 GCA_036732245.1 Chloroflexota bacterium
GCTGAAGCCACATCGAAGTACAGATCCACGGCGTCCACGACGCCGCCACCGAGAATAATGCGAGGCGGGTTGTAGAAATTGACAATCGTGACCAGACCAGCTGCCAAATAGCGCGCAGCGCTCGTCACCATGCTGATGGCCAGAGCGTCACCCACTCGCACCGCCTCGGCTAGTGCCTTGGATCGTATGGGGCTATGCGCCGGATCGTCGGGGTTGGGGTTTGAGTCGACTGACTCGAGGCTCGTACGCCTGCCCTGTCGCATCGCTCCCAATACCGTTCGGACGATGGCCGTTCGAGACGCGTATGCCTCTAGGTGGCCAAGGCCCCCGCATCCGCACACTCGTCCACCAGACTCGATCACTGCATGGCCGATTTCTCCGGCCGTGCTGGTCGCTCCCCGATATGGCTGGCCCGCCTGATAGATGGCGCCCCCGATACCGGTCCCGATGAAGACGCAGACAAAGTCGGGATGCCCTTTGCCGGAGCCAAACGCCGCTTCGCCGGCCGCGGCCGCTACCACGTCATTCGCGAGCGTAACCGGAAGTTTAAGCGCATCTTGTACGCGGTCCGCGATCGCGGTTCCCAGCAACTCGTTGGGCAGGTTCGGGGCACGGATGAGCTGCCCTCTTTGGCGATCGACTTGACCCGCTACGCCGATTCCGACCTTCTGGACCTCGTGTCGGGCAGTCCCGCTCGCCTGCAGAGCCTCTTTGGCCACGTCCAGGAGCCGGCCGAAAATGTCGTCGCCCCCCTGTTCCGAACGAGTTCGCTTTTTTGCTTGCGACAGGATCTCCCCGGTGTCGGTGTCCACCACGCCGGCCAGAATCTTGGTCCCACCAAAATCAATACCGAGCGCTCGCGCCATTGTGCCCCTCCACCAACCCGGATGTTTCTTTCAGGGTAGCAGTGTCAACTGCGAGCGCCTTCGGACCCGAATTGCTTTGCCGTCGCCGCACTGCGTCCGGCCTAGTGGTCGGGAAGCGAAGCTCGAATTGCCGCCAGAAAACCGGCTTCCTCCCACTGCGTCCACAGTGCCACGAACCGATCGTAGAATTGCCGTCGTTCGTTGGCCTTGGCGGCGATCACTTTGTAGAGTCCCAGGCGGCCATCGGACTTGCCATCGGTTCGCATCAGGTCCAGTAATTGATCATCGCGCCGGCCATCGTCGGCCGTCGCCATGGCTGTTCGCAATGCTGCTTCTCTGGCCGTCACATCGATCCCGCTGAGCCTCTCCTCTATCAATCCATGCAAGACATCCAAGTCGTGTATGCGGCCCAGCACGTCCTGCATCTCACGCACGCCATCTGCTCGTTCTTGCGCGATGTCATCCGGAAAGCACACTGAAAACATTTCGAGGCTGTATCGCAGGCGCTTCGCCGCGATGCGCAAGGCATGCAACTGGAGCGAATCCGACGGGCCCGAAATCGACGCTCGCGTCTCTACCAACTCATCGAGACGGGCTTCCAGGATCGTGCGCGCGGTTTCCGAGAGTGGAGCATCACTCTGCAATCGATTGCCTGCCTTTCCGGTTGGACTCACGCATTGCGCGCCAGATATGACAGAAAGGTGCGATCGTAGGCGGCGCTCTCCAGCTCTTCCAGCATGAGCTTTAGTTCTTCGCGGTAGATCTTCCGTTGCGACTTGAGATCGTTCACCAGACCCTCGAGCCCGGCTCGTTCATCCTCAGGCAGATGCTCCAGGTCAGATTTCAGTTCATCCAGCAAGACATCCCGGTCGCGCACCTCACCTAACAGATCCGCCAGGGCCTTGATGCGCTGCGCATGCACCTTGAATGATTTGCGAGCGAAGCAGGGCCGAAACGTCTGCATGGCTGTCCGGAGGCGGCGTGAAGCGACCCGCATATCGTGCACCGCCTCCACCTCGAAACGCTTGACCACGCCCTCGCGCTGACTCCACATTTCCTCGAAGCGAGTCCAGAGTACCTTGATGGCGGCCTCGCGTGTCGTATCTTCGGGGTTCAGGCCCCGAACTTCAGAACCTTTAGCCACGAGGAACTCTAGGTGCCGTTATTAATTGACCATGCTTGACTGTCAAATGGCTTCTCTCCATCGCGTGGCTGCACCCGAACGTACGAACCGTCCGGCTGCTCCTCCCACGCATTGACTGTATCGCGAAGTTGCGGCTCAAGAATCGCGTGGATGATACGCTCTCGGACATCGGTGTCCAGGACTGGATACAGCACTTCCACCCGATTATCCAGGTTTCGAGGCATGAGATCAGCGCTGCCGGCGAACACTTCAGGCGAGCCGCCGTTGCGGAAATAATAGATTCGGCTGTGCTCGAGGAAGCGTCCCACCAGGCTCACCACCCGGATGGTCTCACTCACGCCCGGGAGGCGCGGGCGAAGACCGCACACCGTTCGCACGATGAGCTCGATGCGAACGCCCGCCTGTGACGCCCGGTACAGCGCCTCGATCGACTGTCGATCGACCAGATTATTCATCTTGAAGATGATGTGACCTTTGCCGTCCTTTTCATGCTGTTTGACTTCGCGCTCGATCCGTTCGATCAGCGCTTCGCGCAGCCCCAGTGGTGCGACCAGGAATCGTCGGTACGATGTTTGCTGCGAGTAGCCGGTCAGGTAGTTGAACAAATCGGTCGCGTCGCCGCCAAAGTCCGGATCCGCCGTGATGAGTCCCAGGTCGGTGTACGCCCGGGCCGTGTCGGGGTTGTAGTTTCCCGTGCCCACGTGCACATACCGCCGAATGCCGGTCCGATCCTTCTTGACAATCAACGCGACTTTGGCGTGCGTCTTGAGTCCGACGAACCCGTACACCACATGAACGCCGGCGCGTTCCAGTTCGCGAGCCCACTCGATGTTTGATGCCTCATCAAACCGCGCCTTGAGTTCAACCAGGACCGCAACTTGCTTGCCGTGGTTCACGGCATCAAGCAACGCCTGCACGATGGGTGAATCGCTGCCGACCCGATAGAGGGTCTGTTTGATAGCCAGGACGTCCGGGTCGCGCGCAGCGGAGGCCAGTAGATCGACAACAGGAGCAAACGACTCGAACGGATGGTAGAGCAGGACGTCGTGCCGATCTACCGTGGTGGTCAGCGATTCGCCGGCCGCCATCCGCAAAGGAGTGCGGGGCACGAGGCGAGGATACTTCAGGTCGGGTCGATCGATCGACGTGATCTCTTGCAGGCTGGTGAGACCGAGCGGTCGATCGACCGCATAGACGTTGTCGTTCCCAACACCGAGGCGCGTCGTCAGGAGAGTCCGTACGTTTTCGGGCATGGCGGTGTCCACGAACAATGCGACTGCCTCACCAAAACGGCGCTCGCGCAAACCGCGCTCCATCGAGGCCCTCAGATCCACTCCCTCTTCTTCATGGATCTCGATGTCGGCATCACGCACGACCCGAAAGGAGTGCCAGGCCAGCACCGACATACCGGGAAACAAGCTCGAGAGATTGAGGGCGACCAGGTCGTCCAACCAGACGAATGTATACTTTGCTTTCTTTGACTGCACATGCTGTCCCAAGATTGCTTCTACATGGAGAAGCCTGGGAAAGACGTCCGGGATCTTGACACGGGCGAACAGCACTTCATCTTCACCTTGCAGCTCTACTGCGAGGTTGATGCTCAGGTTGGAGATGTGGGGCCACGGATGCCCGTGGTCGACCGCCAGCGGCGTGATAACAGGAAAAATCTGTTGCTCGAAATACGTGCGCAGCCCCGCGCGCTGGGCGGTTGTCAGATCTTGAAGGCCGACAATGCGCACTCCCTGTTGCACGAGCTCCGGCAGCAGTTGCTCCTGGACAATGCGGCGCTGTTCCTCCAGCAGGGCGCTCACACGCTTGCGAATGATTGCCAGCTGTTGCGCCGGAGTCATGGCATCGGGCGCCAATTCGGTGAGTCCGCTATCCAGTTCGTCCAGCAGATCCGACACACGCACCATGAAGAATTCATCCAGGTTGTCGCTGACAATCTTGATGAATCGAATTCGCTCCAGAAGGGGATGACGAGCGTCGCACGCCTGTGCGAGCAAGCGTTGTTGGTACTCGAGAAGACTGACCTCGCGATTGATGTAGAGCTTCGGCGATCCCAGGTCTACGGATTCATCGCCGGCATCCGCCGACCTCTTCGCGGTCTTCGCCTGAGTAACCAAAAGCTCTGACTCCCTGTCGGGCTTATCGCATCGAGTCCCCACGGGCCGGCGTGTTCCGAGCGTAACTCGCGACCTGTAAGATCAAAAAGATTACACCAGTCTATACCAGCACATCACGATCTCGGGACGCCGTTCATGGCTTATCGCGCCATTTTCATGTCGGACATTCATGGTAATTTGCCGGCGCTCGAGGCCGTGCATCGGTCGCTGCCGGATCACGACGCCGTCTTTGTGGCTGGTGATCTTTGTCTTGAAGGCCCCTGCCCCGCGCAGGTGCTTGATTTGCTATGGGACGCGGGTTGGACGTTGGTGATGGGCAACACCGACCACGACATTGTGTCTCCTGCCGAAGACGCGAAGCAGCTCAAGCGCGACCGTGTGGCATGGACTCGCGATGCGCTAGGCGCCGATCAGCTGGTACGGCTGGCATCGCTGCCGTTCTCCGTTCGCTGCGAGCGAGAGGGAATCGACACGGTGCTCGTCGTCCATGCGAATCCTATCAACATGAACGACCATTTGCCGCCCACGCTCTCGGCGTCCCAACTCGCCCCCTATCTGAACGAAGTTGACGCCAGAATCGTCGTCTTTGGCCACCTTCATACGCCCTACATTCGGCCGGTGGACACGACAGTGTTGGTCGATGTCTCCAGCGTCGGGCACCCAAAGGACCGCGATCTACGCGCGGCATACACGATAATTACCTGGGATGGGAAGCGTCGCTCGATTGAACAGGTTCGTATTCCATACGACGTAGATCAGGCGGTGGCGCTACTCCGCAGGTCCGACATGCCGGGAGCCGAAGAGCAGATCGAGAGTCTGCTGAAGGCGTCTTACTAGCGAACGTTCGGGAGGTCAGGTCGCATGAGCAAACACTCCGGGAAGAAAGATCGCGAGGACAAAGCGAGACGGCGACTAGTCAAGGCCCAGCTCGACCTACATGCCGCGCAAGAAAAGCGCGCGCACGCCATCACGCGGGCCGAACAAGAAGTCGAGCGAGCCAAACAGCGTGGTACTAACTGGGTGGCGACTGCCACCGAACGAGTAGAGCGGCGCTCCGGTGCCATGGCTCGGGCCGAAGCCCATCTATTGGCCATGACGGCTCCCAAGCGCCCGGAATCGCCACCGACGGCGGTCGCTCCTCCCAGCTCCGTTGCGCCAGAGCCCGGGCTCACGCTAACAGTATTCAGCCCCGATGCGGCCGCCGACGTACTCGAGCAACGAGAGTTGGAGGCGCGGGCCCAACGCGATGTGAGCCCGTTTGCGATCCCCGATGGCGCATCGATCGAAGCGCCCAACGCTTCGAACGGCACCGAGACATCGCAGGAGGGCGAACTTCGCCCGTGGTGACCTCCGCGGCGCCACGGGCGGCGCTTGATGTCGGATCCAACACAATTCGACTGCTGGTGGCCCGCGTCTCCCACGGAAGCTTCGAGCCGCTGGTCGACGAGAGCGAGTTTGTACGTCTCGGCAAAGGCGTGGACGCAAGTGGCCGTCTTCAGGAGGATCGCATCGTGGCGGCGATCGAAGCGATACGAACTCTGGTGGCCCGAGCGTCGGGCCTGGGGGCGGATGCGGTAATCGCCGTCGCAACCAGCGCCGTGCGAGACGCATCAAATCGTGTTGAGTTCGTGCATCGCGTGGCGGAAGCGACAGAGGTCAAGATCCGGATTCTTTCCGGGGACGAGGAAGCGCGACTGACGTACCTGGGCGCGGTGCTTGGCAATCCAGTGATTGACGGCACGATCATCTGCGACCTGGGAGGTGGAAGCTCCGAGCTAATCTTCGCCTCGCCGAGGAAGATGGAGTGGGCCAGATCGCTTCAATTCGGCTCGGGGCGGCTGACCGAACAATTCGTGCACCATGACCCACCCGCGGCGGTTGAACTGGAGGAGGTTCGGCGGCGCGTCCGAGAGTTCTTGCTCGATCTTCCGGAAGCACGGGCGACAGATTCCGTGCTGACTGGAGGGACAGCCAGCCACATCGGCTATTTACTAGGGAAAGGCGGCGACCAGATTAGACTGGACGCCGGCGATCTAGAGCGCGTTTTGACGCTCATTCGAACGAAAACCGTCGATGAACTGGTTGCGGAGCACGAAGTCCGTCGCGAACGCGCCGAGGTATTGTCCGCCGGGATCACTGCGGCGACAGCCATCGTCGAGTACTACGGCACGCCGCGGATCACCATCACTCAGAGAGGAATCCGTGAGGGCACACTTGTCGACAGCCTGCAGGTGGCCGGAACGCAAGCTTGAGGCAGCCAGAGGCATGGCACGTGCCGCCTCGACATAATGCACATAACGTATACTGTGAAAGATATTCGGATTCAAGATGGATTCCCTCGGGGCGCAGTAACAATTTGAGCTGCGACTGGTCGACCTTTCCTTGATCCTATCGAGGTCGAGCTATTCACACCCGAATCGTCCGGTTCTGTTCCTTCGGATTTCATAGAACTCATCCACAGGTTTTATCACTGTGTAGCTGGGGCTCGCGGCAGTCAGTGGTGTCCGATCCGGTATGGTACTTCGGCAATCCGCACGATCGCATGGTGATCGGGTCCGCGGTCGATTCGCGCCTTCAGCAGCCAAACCGGACTATTGGAGGCAGGTACTCGAACCGACCTGGATCTCAGGAGCCATGCGGTTAGTCACACACTCGACAGCAGAATAGGAAGAACGAATGACTGATACAGTCGACGACGAATACGGCGCTTCCATCGGATCCGTTATGCAAGCCCGACGCCAGTACGAGGCGGCACGCACCTCGCATGGGGACGACAGTTCGGCGGCGCGCCAGGCGCACGAGCGCCTATCCCGTGAAATCGAGCACCGAGACGCAATGCGCGCCCGACATGACGCGGCGCCAGATCACAAACGTGGGGAGTAGAACGATGATGGACGGTCACGTGCTTCGAGGACTTCAGCTCATTCAATCAGTCGGCGAAAGTGAGCCCTTTCGGATCGTACCGGTCTTCCCTCCCCATGGCGCCGTCATGTCTCCGGAGGAAGTGATGGCTGTTCGCATTAAGTGGGCGGAAAAAGCCGGCTACAGCGTCCTGACCAACGACGTTCCCGGAGAATTTGCACCGTACAACGCCGTGATCCGGGTCAGCGGGGCGGGAACCGAAGACAAGAATCGCGACTACCTGGCGCAAATCACCGACCGGGGCTAGCGGCCTTCTCGGGGCGGGACCCGGCGGGCGGCGAGGAGCAGTCGAAGCTCTCCGAGGCTGAGACGCACGTTATGCTCCGTGATGATCTGTCGAATAATGTCCTCTGGTTTCATTCCACTGCGCACGCCGTCCTGGGCCGCACGCAGGACCGAGTCTCCTACGCGCGCATACACTTCGTTTGACGGCTCGCCAGGAGAGGTAGGGCGCCTTTCTTCCACGCGCCCCTCGTCATTTTCCTCGCCCTTTTCAATCTGAGAAGCAAAATCTACCGGTTCAGTCATTTCAAGTTCCTTACTTTCCAAAGCGGCACTTTCCGCAGTTCCGATTGAGACTGTGGTCGCGGACCGCCAAAGTTTCCGTGCGTACAGCGGTGACATGTCCAAGGCAGCAACCTGCTTCGTACCACTGCAAGTCAGTATACCACCCGCATGTTATGTCAATAGTAGGACCGAAGAGAGCGGCCGCCCTCGGACGGCGACCGGTACAGCTTGTCTGGGGCCCTGACGCGGGCGCTACACGCCGATTGATCGCACCTGCGTGACAAAGTTCCGGATCTTCTGATGGTCCTTCTCGCCCGCGATTTCCACCCCGCTACTGACATCCAGGCCCCATGGCTTCATGGCCTCCACTGCTTCTCCGACGTTTTCAGCACGTAACCCACCCGCCAGCAAAAAGCGCCTGGCGATCCTGGCCCCTCCGGTCCACGTGAAGGATTTCCCGGTTCCGCCGTACGAATTCTCATGTGAAGCGTCAAGCATTACAAGTTCCGCTCTGCTCGCTTCGATCCGATGCGCTAGGGCGACATCGACACCGTCGACGTTCACGTGGAACACCTGAATCGCGGGCAGCTCAATCGCATCGACGACATCGTCTGTTTCTGTTCCGCTCAACTGGGCATAGTCCAGACCGCATATCCGAGCCGCGCGATTGATCTCTCGCGGATCGGCGTTGACGAACACGCCGACAAACGTCGCCTCAGTTCGCTCCCGGACCTCGACGATGAGTTCGCGCGCCGTTTCAGGATCGATGCGCCGCCGGCTGGGGGCAAACACCAGACCGAGCAGGTCTGCGCCTGCCTCGGTCGCAACGAGCGCGTCTTCCGCTCGCCGCAGCCCACAAATCTTGACGCGTGTCACCGCAATAAATCTCGAACGGCCTGTTCCGGGTCACCTGCCTTCATCAACGCCGAACCCACCAGCACTGCCCGGGCACCCGCACGAGTCACGCGCTGGACGTCCTGCCGCTCCCCAATCCCGCTTTCACTGACGACTACGACGTCGTCGGGGACCAACGGAGCCAGATACTCAGTGGTAAGGAGATCGACTGAAAAGTCGGTAAGATCGCGGTTGTTGATTCCGATCAACGTTGCTTGCGCGGCCAGTGCCCGGGCCAGATCGTGCTGGTCGTGCACCTCAACCAGGGGCGTCATACCGAGGTCAATGGCAAGTTGTTGGAGCGGTCGCAGTTCAGCGTCGCGCAAGGCGGCCATGATGAGCAAGACGAGATCGGCGCCGTGTGATCGTGCTTCGTACACCTGGTACGGCGTGAGGATGAAGTCTTTGCAGAGTACCGGGACTTCTACCGCGGCACGTACAGCCGACAGGTCGTCCAGGCTGCCGCCAAAATAGTGGTGGTCAGTCAATACCGAAATCGCGGAGGCGCCGGCTCGTTCATAGGCCTGAGCCTGGGCAACCGGATCGACGTCCTCGGACAGTGCACCGGCGCTAGGCGATCGACGCTTCACCTCGGCGATGAGAGCGACCTCGCCCTTGAAATGCATCTCGCGAGGTGGTGGCGCCGCGTATACCCTCTCCATGACTTCGTTGAGGCTGCGGCGGTTCTGCCGTACTGCGACTTCGATACGTTTGTGCTCGAGAATTTCGTCGAGTTTCATGTGCTCAGGCCATGCTTTCGATACGGGCGCGAGCTCCCTTTGAAACCCTCCGCAGTTGCTCCAGTGTCGCGGCGCCCGCGCCCGCGTCCAGCGCCTGCTCGGCCTGAGAGGCGGCAGCTTGGAGGGTCGATGCACGTCCAGAGGCATATAGAGCGGCCGCCGCGTTTACGATCGCTGCGTCGCGGGCCGGGCCTTGCTTCCCGTTCAAAACGTCGCGCAGGATTCGGCCATTGGTCTCGGGATCCCCGCCCTGCACGCCTCCAGCCTCCGAACGAGACAGCCCGAAGTCCTCGGGACCGATCTCGTACGATCGAACCGCGCCATCATGCACCTCGCGCACCGAGGTGGGCGAGGCAATACTTATCTCGTCGGTCCCGTCTCGACTATGTACGACCAGGGCACGCTCCACGCCAAGTTTCAGGAGCGAGTGTGCCATCAGATCAAGCAAAGCCTCGTTGCTGACACCCAGGAGTTGATAGGCCGGGCGGGCCGGGTTCGTCAACGGACCCAGCAGATTAAAGACCGTCCGTACTCCCAACTCCCGCCGGGGCACAGCTGCGAATTTCATGGCGGGATGAAAAGCGGGAGCAAACAGGAATCCGATGCCTGCTTCCTCGATACAGCGGCTCACCCCTTCGGGGGGCAACGACACATCGACTCCAACCACTTCCAGCACATCCGCGCTTCCGCATTTGCCGCTGGCAGCGCGGTTACCGTGTTTGGCCACCGGTTGACCGCATGCGGCCACGATGAGAGCCGCCGCGGTGGATATGTTGAACGTGCCACTGTTGTCGCCGCCGGTGCCACATGTGTCGGCCAGATGCTCGCCCACAGTCAGTTGACGCGCGCGGGCACGCATGGCGCGTGCAAAGCCGACGACTTCGTCGGAGGTCTCGCCCTTGATACGCAACGCGACGAGTACGCCCGCCAGGTGGATCGGCGTCAACTCTTCATCCATCATTTGTTGCATCAACTGTTCCGCTTCCGGCGCGCTTAGATCTTCGCCTGCGATCAATCGATTTAGCACGTCGCGCACAGTGATGACCTCCACCTAAATACAAAGCCCTCGTCCCTATACCGGACGAGGGTTTCCCCGCGGTACCACCCCATGAAGGCGAAGGCCTCGCTCATATTTTCGTCCAAATGTATCACGGGCGCTGAATTTTCGTCAATGGATGTCATGTTGCCGCAAGACTTCGTATAACATCACTCCGGTAGCCACGGCGAGGTTCAGGGAGTCGCCGCGACCGAGCATAGGAATACGAACCATCTCGTCACACAGTGCTGCTTCCTCCGGGGTCAACCCCTCACGCTCGCTTCCCATGAAGAGAGTCAGCGGACGGGTATACACCGCATCTCGATAGTCGACCGGTGCCGCGTTGGAAGTTCCTACTATCCGCACGTCATATCGCTCCTTCCAGTCACGGAGTGCGTCGGTCGATGCTCGCACCAGATGTTGTGAGAAAATCGCACCCATGCTGGCACGAACGGCGCCGGGGTCGTACGGATCGGTCGCAGTGCCGATCAAAATCACACCTGCCGCGCCCACTGCGTCGGACGTACGCAGAATGGTTCCGAGGTTACCCGGATCTTGCACGGAGGCCAGAGCGATCAAACAGAGTTCCCTTCCTGGAACGA
>DAINCT010000093.1:0-10819 GCA_036732245.1 Chloroflexota bacterium
GAGATGCCGTACGACGTACCCAATCAGGCCGCGTGGAACGAGGCTCCCGGTGTCCTGGGCTACGCCGCCTTCAAAGTGGCCGACTCGGTGACCAACTTCAGCGGATACGGCATGGGCAGCTATAGCTTCTTTAACCAGGGTGTGGACATCTTCGCCTCGCACGCCTTTGAAGTGCCCACCACCCTTCCGTCCGGAAGCCTTCATGATCTACTCACGGTCTTCCTCAACGGGTCGGGTGGCATCCTGCATGTGGTCAACAACACCGGCGGATCGGCGACTGCAGCTAACCCGGATACAGTGGTCCCGGTGGTGAGCTACCCGTAATGGCTTGAGGCCGGGTTCGATCGTCTAAGTCGAGGGCCATCAATCGTCGTCCACCTGGCAGCGTTTGATGGCCCTCACCCTATCAGTACACGCCGGTAGTCGGAACGGCACACCGGCCGTTCTCTACGAAATGATCGTCGCTACACCAACATAGGGATCGCCCGGCGTGGCGATCCGTCTGGGCCTACCGGTGCGCCACAGGCGGGCAGGCACGGGGACCGAGGGCAGGCGCGGGGGTCTGTCTGAGCGCTACGCGTTCTCGCTGCGCCGGAGCTCCTCGGTAACTACGGAGTGGAGCGCCGGCAGAGAGTCCTGCACTGTGGTCCAGACACGACCCACGTCGAGGCCAAGATAGCCGTGCGCTGCGACGTTGCGGAAGCCGTAGATCGCCCGCCAGGGAATGTCGAGATGCCGGGCGGTCAGCTCGCCCGAGAGCTGCCGCGCGGCGTCCGCTAAGGTTTCGAGCCGGCGCAGCACGGCGTCCTGGATCATGGGCTCGCGCCGGAACGCCTCCTCTCCCCCGCCGGTGTATTGAGCGATGAGGGTGATACTGTCGGAGATGTACCGGAGGAGATCCTCGTCCCGCTCCGCATCCGTCAAAGTGGCAGGGCCTCGCGCTGGATCCGGTCCGCTGCTCGTGACGGAGTGGTGATCTCCACGACGTTTACCTTGCGGCCGAGGGCGTCCTGGAGGTCGAGGATCAGGCCACTCAGGTCGAGCATCGTGCGCCCTGGCTCGAGTTCGAGGACGAAGTCGACGTCGCTGTCCGGCCGAGCATCGCCGCGGGCGACCGAACCGAAGACCCGGACGTTGCGTGCTCCGTGCGTCTCGGCGATGCCGAGCAACTCCGCACGCCGTCGGCGCAGCGCCTCTAAGGTTGGCACGCCTTGCCGCGTTAGGTAGTCGCGGAGCGCCTCCTCGAAAACCTCGTACTCCTTGCGTCCGCTTTCGGCGGCGCGCACCTTTGCAGCTCGCAGCAGCTCGTCGTCAATGTAGACCGTCGTCTTGCGTTTCACTCTCTGAGTTTGCCGTTTTAACAGAAAAAAGGCAAGGAGGGGGACCACTAAGGACGCACGGCCTGTTACAGCAGCTTCGAGCCGGAAAAAAGCATCACCGAGGCCAGGCTAATGCGGAGGAATTGTTCCGGGAAGCCAAGCGCCAGCCTGCTTCCCAGCAGCACACCTGGAACGGAACCGATCAACAACGAGGCCATCATGGGCACGTTGACATTGCCGGCAGCCAACTGCGCCAGGCTCGCGGCGCTGACCAGGATCGATGCATGAAACACGTCGGTTCCGACCAGATCTTTCGATTCCCAGCGGGGATACAAGAACAGGAGTGACACGATGATCAACGTGCCGCTACCAACTGAGGTCAGCCCCACCAGCAGACCGACGACCGCGCCGATGATTGGCAGAATCCAGGGCTTGCGGTCGCCCAGTTCCTGAATACCATCGCGAAAGTCCCCGTTTGTTTGCCGGCCCCAGCGCCGAATAGCTTCGGTGAGCGCGGGTTTCAAGACCAGGACGAGCGCCACCAAAATGAGCACCCAGCCAATGGCGTGCAGCAGGAACACATTGACCAGGGAGGGATGATCGCGTCGAATCACGCTGACCAATCCCACTCCCAGCAAGGTGGCAGGCACACTTCCCACGCCCAGCAAATAGGCGCTCTTGCGGTGTACGGTTCCCTGGCGCCAGTGGGTGCCGCCACCGATGATCTTGGTGACCGCCCCGTACGCCAGATCGGTCCCGACCGCGATGATCGGCTTGACGCCCATCACCAGAATCATGACAGGGGTCATCAGCGACCCGCCGCCCATGCCGGTCAGGCCGATCAGAAACCCGATGATAAGCCCAATCAGGGAAAAGCGTAGATCCATGGAGCCCCACACAGCATGACCGAAGTCAGGAATAACAGTTGTTAGATGTTCTCAGTGTGAAGGCTAACCATATTGAAAGTCAAGGTATTTGTGAGTATTACGTCTTAACGTTTTCTGAACCATCTGCAGGAGCAGGCTTCAGGTGCCCACCAGGACTCTGATGGTGGTCTGCGACAGCCCTGCCGGGGTATACACCAGCACACGTAAACCCCAATGACCACCCATTCCGAGATCGGTGCTGCCGGAAAACATGCCGGGACCCATTTGCATCAGAGCGGCTTTCCCGGTGCCCATTGCCATATCCAGCATGGTGGTGAGGACGACCACGGTCGCTTGCGTTACCGGCTTTCCCTGTCCATTCCGTAGCATGATCATAATCCGATTCGGTCCGGATCGATCGGGCGACAGAGCCAGCGTTCCGGTCAGGTTTCCGACATGGATCGGATAGGCGGACGGGCCCGCCGGCGACAAGCCTTCTGGCACGGGGTAGGAGAACATGACCGAACTTGCCAGCAGCACCCCGGCCCCCAGCACTGGATTGACTCCCAACCACGCCAGTAATCGCTTAACCCACACCGTCTGGATCCCTCCCTCCACGAGTTCGTCCTGAGTCAGTGACGCCCGAATGCGCGGACGGACGACATACACCGTGAAGGCGCTGACCAGCATCATCAACCCGATCAGCCCGAGCTTCACGACCAATGCCCAACCGTAGATGCTGTGGAAAAACGCATACCAGGACGGGATGTGAATCTTGGCCGCGAATACTCCGCTGAGCACGAAGAGCGCGATGCTGCCATATGCCAGGGGCGAGAAGCGGTTGAGTGCGTCTAAAAATCCCTCGAGCGCCCGTCCGGGACCACGGCGCAAGCGCAGCACCGGTATGAGGATCAGGACGATATAGATCTGTCCACCAAACCAGAGTGCATCCCCGACAAAATGCAGCCAATCGGCTCCCACCGCGCCCGAGATGATCCGGCTGCCGAAGACCGAACCAATGTCTGCCGCGGCGGCATGCCCGCTGGCCGCGAATAGACCCAGATAGACGAATCCGAGCGCTCCCGAGAGCAGCGTGCCGACCGGCAGCCGGCGTTGTACGGTCGCGGCCGCCGGCGATCGGACTCGTGAGATCGTGGGCCGCGGCACAGACATCGCTCCGGTGGCGGCCAGTGCGACGAGGGCAAGTATCTGCCGGGCAATCCAGAGCTGACCGTACTGGCCGGAGAAAATGCTGGAAGCCGTCGAACTCGAGAAGGTACCACTCCAGCTCCCTCCGAGGGAGTGTGCCTCGAGCAGCACAACGACGGAGCTGGATACGATCAGTCCGACGATCGTCAGACGAAGGAAGGCGCGCAGACGCGTCCGCTCGGCGGCGATTACGTCCAAGTCCGCGGCGGCATGCGACGGCGCAAAGACCAGCGCGGAGACCATCGCCGCTCCTATCCAGGTGACGGCGGTAAAGAGTTCGAGCCAGTGTGCCAGCAGCGAGATCAATCCAGCGGCATCGGGGAAACCCTGGGTCGGAGGTCCCTGCGACACCCCGCTCAGAGATGGGCCTGGACCCCGTTCTTTCACAAAGAAGAGATACGAGCCGCGCAGGATGTGGCCGTCCTGGGCGGAGACTGAGGTCCAGAGGACCAGATAGGCTCCGGGCTGTAATGGCTTCAAACCGACCGTCATCTGGCGCGGCAGACCGGGGACCAGCGACGCGTGTCCGGTCGTCATGGTATGCCGGTAGCGATCCCACACCACGATCTGCGAGGCGGACGCATTCAAATCTTCGCTGAATTGCAGATGGACGCTGGAGGGCGCCGCGGGCAAGACGATATCCGCCGGTGGATCCGAGTGTATCAAGAGCGCATGCGCCCACGCGGTGCCCGTCCCAGACCACCACAGGGCGACCAGCAGTGCCAGTATGGGCAGCAAGCGGCTTGCTCCGCGTGGTCCTGCCTGTCGGGTGGCACAGAGGACACGTCCGCGAGTCATTGCGCGGGATGATGGCAAAGCGGGCTATGCCTCCTCAGGTTCCGTCGGTGCGCTTCTTGCCTGGTCGCATCGTCAAGAGGCCGACGAGAGCGACCAGGATCGCGACGACCAGGACGACGATGACCGGGATGAAGCGGTTGAGCCAGGCAAAGCGGCTCGATGATGTCGGTGCCGCCGGGGTAATTCCGGTTAGAGCGGGATTCGTCACCGCTGTGAAGATTCCCAGCGACGAGGTTGGGCAGGCCATGGTTGAGGTGGTAAAGGTTGCGCTGTCCGAGTAACAGACCTGGCTCCAGTTCCCGTCGTGGAATTCATAGATCGCCAGCGGTGGGTGCGGCCAGCGCATGGTGAGATTGACGTGGCGTGCCGGCCGCACCGGCGTGTTCCCCGGTTCTCCGGTGGCGATGATACTGTAGGCGTTCCCCTCCGCGGCATAGTGTTGCGGCAAGTTTGGCGGAGTTTCGATCGGCTTGATATCAATACGAATGGAGGTTGCGGACGGCGCTGTCACCAGCGCACCCGCCGAAATGATGAGTCCGGCCTGTGTGTCTTTGGTGAAGAGGAATCCTGCATTTGAGCGGCCGTGGACAATCTTGAGCGACGTGCTTCCGGACTCCGGTGGGCTGTTTTCGGCGGCCAGAGCCGGCGGCGGATGCAGATACCGGTACGGCTGCGGTGGCAGTACCCCATCTGCCTCGACGGTCAGGGGTACGACCAGCGCTAAAACCAGTGCCACTAGCGCGGCGCGACGCCGGTACATCAAGAATGTTTCCATCCCGGCAATGGGATCCAGAGTGGTCGGGCGGTAGCGTAGCTGGCCGGATAGACGACGACCTCATGTCCGGGGCGCTGCCACTGCCAGATGACGCTGATAGCCCGTAGGTTCTGTCCTTCGTCGGGCGCGCCGGCACCGGCGAAACGAATACCCGCCCCGTTGATCTCGCTGCCGTAGGGCAGGTTGACCCCCAAAGCGGCCTGGCGAACATCCACCGGTGAGAGCGAACGAGCATGTGGCAGTACCTCATGGAAGAGCGTCCATCCGGCGACAAAGCCGGCCACCGCGGACGCGGTCATCGGGACGCCGTAGGCTCGCTGATAGGCCGCGCTAGCGCGGGTCCGCAGCGCACGGGCGGACGGCAGGAGTGCGGTCGAGCTAAACGTGGCATCCGGCTTATCCGACGCGAAGAGTCCCAGTGCCTGGCGCCCGAGTGTGTCGCCAAAGGCGTGCATGCAGAACGCCGAACTGGTGCCGACCATGGCAGCCGGGTGCACTCCCTGTCGCAACACTTCGCGGCGAAACGTGATAGCGTCCTGGACGTACCCTGCAACCAGGACGATATCCGGTCGCAGGGTCTTCATCTGCGCCACCAACGCTCGAAGATTCGAATGGTACGGGTCGTACGTGAGGATTGCCCGCAGATCGAAGCCCTGCACCCGTGCCTGGTCGGCCATGGCCTTTCCGACCGACGAGCCGTACACATCGTTCACGTACACCACGACCGTACGCAGCTTCGCCGGCGAGAGGTGGAGGCGCGGGGCAATCGTGGTCGAGGCGTAACGCGCAGCTGCCCTGCCCAGAGAATTGCCGGTCGTGACAGTCCGAAAGACGTTGGGATAACCATGCTCGGTGATCATAGTGGCGACGGCCCCACTCTCCCAGAAGATCAGGTTCTGGCGTTGGGCCTCCGCGCTGGCCGGAATGGAGATGGTACTTCCGTAGGAGCCGGCCACGATCGAGACACCCTGACGTTTCAGGGCGTCCACCGCCGCCGGCGCGGCATCGGCCGACGGCGCATTGGCCGTCACAAACGTCACCGGTCGCCCGTGAATGCCGCCGGCGGCGTTCACCAGTTTGGCGGCGAGCTGGAGACCGTGATATTCCTCTCGTCCACCACCTGCCTGCGACCCACTGAGTGGGTACATGGCGCCGATGCGGATCGGCGCCGGTCCTCGCGCCGGCGCGGCCGACCCAATGCTCGAACCGGCCGCCAATCCCACCGCGGCCAGACCCGCCAGACAGTATCGAAGGTGTCGCATGCTCTTTCCTTTCTTAGGTGACGTATCGTGCCGGGTTCCGCGCCGGTGACGGGACTCAGTGAATCAGGGTCGACGTGCGCGTCCAGTGTTTCCCGCCATCCCGGCTAGCGTAGAAGTGAAGTCCCCAGGCGGCTGTGTATACCACGTTGGGTGAAGAGGGGGAGACCCGGACCACGGACGCGTTGAAGTTGGTGTCTGTGATGCCTGCATTCGCTTTCTGCCAGTGCAGGCCCCCATCTCGACTCATGACAAATCCCTGAGCGCCGATCTCGCCGAAAACCTCATTCGGATTGGTAGGCGACACGCCGATGAACTCGATCGACGGCGCTGCGCTCAGTGCCTTCCAGGTTCGCCCGTCATCAGTCGATTTCATCAGGGAAACCGCGGCGATGGCGTACGCGACCTTGCCTGAGGCCGCCACCTGGACGACCGGTTGGTTCCCAATTTGCGCCACTGCTTTCCAGTGGAGTCCGGCATCGTGGCTCACGTAGAGACCGTTTGACGATGCAGCGTAGGCCGTGCCGTCGGCGCCGACCGCGATGGTGTAGATCGACTGATTCGCCAGCACGTTTGACCAATGAGCACCGCCGGTCGTGCTGCGATAGATACCGACGCCGTAGGCCAGCACCACATGACCCGACGGCACAAAGGACACGCCGGTGAGATGTCCCTGCGCGATCCCGACATTGAGCGGCCTCCAGTGCGCTCCACCGTCGGCCGATTTTTCCAATCCTTTTTGAAGGGACACGGCGTAGAGGGTGGATGGATGGGTCGGATCGAGCGCCATGGAGAGCACCATCTGGTTTACCAGCGGCTGCCACGATTTTCCGCCGTTGGTGGATTTGTACAGTCGGTAGTGCGCTCCCATGAGCAGGTCGTTGGCATTGTTCGGCATCACCAGGATCGAGTGCGCGTGGTTGACGGCCAATGCTGCCGGTGTACTGGTGGGTGGGCTCGACGCACTCGATCCTCCCCCACACCCCGTGACGGCAACGGCCACAACGAGGATCAAAACGAGTGACAAACGCATGAAATCTCCTTCATCACGCGGTGACGATGATCGTACCGTGCATGTCGGGATGCAGGGTACAGGTGTAGGTATACGTCCCAGGCTTCGTTGCCTTCCAGCGCCATCGCCCACCGGTCCCGATAGGACCGGAATAGAATGCTCCGTTGTCGGCGGATACGTCGTGCGGGTCGGTATCCGTGTTGGACCAGGTAATGGTCTGGCCCACGTAGACGCGAATCGGATCAGGGACATATAGCGCATCTGGGTGACCGCTCTTGGTCGCGATCACCGTTACGTGCGTCCTGGTCCCTGCTGCGACCGTGGGCGTGTTGGTGGGGCCTGTGGCCGTCGAGCTGGCACAACCGGCCAGAAACACGAACGAAGACACGGCGAGACCAAGCATCGCCGCAAACCGTCGTGTCATAGATTGTTCCTCTCAGCGGGAACCAAGTTCCCGCGACCTGAACGTTGGGATACGAGTGTCGAGTATCGGGTTCAGGCGGTGGGAGGAGGAGAGCGCAGACAGAAAATGCCGGCGGCGAACCGCAAGCTAGGCAGATACACAGGAGCCGGGAAGCGGCGGGGAGGTGCATCGGCTCCACGCCGTGCGATGCCGAGCAAAACCTGGGCTTTCCCGACGGCGCGCCGGGAACGGCTCAACCAGGCGGAAACCGTCCACAGCACGATCGAGCTGCAGATCGCAGCCAGCAGGTGCAATGGGATGACCGTGGCGTGTTGAGGCGCCAGCAGGACGGCGAATCCGGGGAGTGTTCCCACGGTGGCCAGATACTCCAGATTCTCCTGCAGGAGATACACCGCAAATTGCGCGAGCACCAAAACGAGGGCGGTCGGTGCGATGGAATGCACCGGTACCATCGGTTTGCCCGGGTGCACGTGACGGGATAGACGATGTGGCAACTGCCGGCGCAAGCGTCCCAATCTCAGCCGGGATAACGCCAGGACAGAACCGCTGAGGATGAGAAACGCGCCCAACCCCACACAGAGCGCAAATCCCGCCGGGGCCATATAGAGGTGATGCGGGCTGGTCGCCATGACGGTCGAAAAGCGACGTCCGTATTCGATGGTGTACTCGGTCTGGTGTACGATCCAGGTTCCCGCCAGGATCGCGATCCCAAAGACCAGTAGGTTTACCCAGGCGAGTCTGAACGACCGCCGGACCACGATCGAGGGAACGACAGTCGCGATACGCCGGTGATTTGGTGAAGGTGGTGATTGCATGCTTAGAGAGATTCCGTCAGTTTCAGCTTATACTCCCATGTCCGGCCACCACTGTATTGTACGAACGCATATCCTCGGTCGGTCAGCGGTGCTGCGATTCGATTTCTACCGGTGCTAGACTCCGGTGCCAGACTCAAGCAGGTCACAGTGCCGATCGTGGCCCGGCAAGGAGGACGCTACATGCCATCGACCGCCGAGTTGGTCGCGTTTAGCCTCACATCCATGATCCTCATTGCCATTCCTGGACCGAGTGTGCTCTTCGTGATCAGCAGATCGCTGTCCCTTGGCCGTCGTGCCGGACTAGCCACGGTGATCGGCAATTCGGTGGGCGAGTATGTCCTGGTGATCGCGGTCGCCGTCGGTATCGGCCCGCTCGTCGAGGACTCGATCGTGGCGTTTACGGCCATCAAGCTCGTCGGCGCCGGCTATCTGGTCTACCTTGGGATCCAGGCTCTGAGACACCGACGATCAATTGCGACAGCACTCAACGCCGGCCAGGCGCATACATCCACCCGCCGAATTCTGCGTGATGGCTTCATCGTCGGCGTTACCAACCCCAAATCGATGATTTACTTCGCCGCCCTGCTGCCGCAGTTCGTCAATCGCTCGGCCGGTCATGTACCACTCCAGCTCCTGCTCTTGGGTTGCATATTCATTGCCATCGCTCTGGTCTCGGATACCGTGTGGGCGTTGGCGGCAGGTGCGACTCGCTCGTGGCTTGCCCGATCGCCACGGCGGCTGGAGTTGATTGGGGGCGTCAGTGGCCTT
The DNA here is from genome assembly GCA_036732245.1 of Chloroflexota bacterium. GTDB lineage: Bacteria > Chloroflexota > UBA5177 > UBA5177 > UBA5177 > JANWJD01. Next base: position 9,246 of record DAINCT010000093.1, read on the forward strand.
GCCATGATCGGTATCGGCGCAAGGTTGGCCGTGACCGGTCGGCACAACTGACAGTCTGCGTTAGAGATTGCCTAGCACGTGCTGGGCGCGGGCTGGTGCGCAAAGCGAGCGGCGATCCATGTGACGACATCGGCGGCCGACTCGGCACCCGCATCGTGGACGACACCCGGATAGACCCGGTACGTGATCTTCTCTCCTATCCGGCATAGCTGATTGACAAATGCCGCCGTAACCGGCGGATGGACGAGCTGATCGGCTCCTCCCTGCGAGATCAGAATGGGCGCCGGCGTCTTCACCTGCCCTGGCGTATTCTGAGCCAATAACGTCTTCCAGGGCTCGGTTTGCCAGGGAGGGCGCTTGAGGTAGCCGACCTTCAAGATGGTCGTGAGTGGGAGGAATCCGAGTGCTTGTGTCTGGTTGTGCATGCAGAGCCGCACCATGCGATGCACGATCGGACGGGCGAGCGACGTGAAGACCGTTTCCAGGTTGTGGTGATAGACCTGGGACCAAGTGTCGAGCGCGTAGGCAGCCAACACCCGGCCGAATGTTCCCTCACTGTTGAGTTGAAAGAGTTGCTTCAGGTCGGTCGGAGGAGCTGAGGCTGCCACGCCGACCAACTTCAAGTCTGGAGCATAGGTTGGAGCAAGCTGTCCGGCGAAGAGCGCGGCGTGTCCGCCTTGAGAGGGACCGGTGACGGCAAACGTCGTCCCGGCATTGGCTCCCTTGAGGTTATGGGCCGCGCGAACGGCGTCGATGACATCCTCCCCTTCGGTTTTGCCAACCAGATACGGGTGGGGGCCTGGCGTTCCCAGCCCCTGATAATCGGTCATGACCGCGACGTCCCCGGCTGCCAGAAAAGCATGCAGGCCGTGGAGTGCACTCAGGTACTTTGCACCCTGGATCGAGAGAGCACAGTTCGACGCGACACCGACCGTTCCATTGGCAAAGGCGACGATCGGGCGAGGGCTCGCAGCTGCGGTGGTCGGCGCGATCACCATGCCGCTGACGGCCGTCGGTTTGCCGGAGTAGCTCGTAGATAGGTAGAGAATTCTCCAGCCCCTGGCCCCGGCAGGAACACCGGTCAGAGCCTCGGACCGAATGACCGTCCCGAGCGGCTCGTTTGGCAGAGGTGACGGAAGCGTGTAGAACGTCCCGGGCCGCGGCGGCTGCGACTTGTGGATGACGACGACGAAGATCACGATAAGGATCATCGCCAATGCGACGACGGCGCCCAGGACCATCGCGACGATACGCGCGAGCCTGCGGCGTCGTGGAGGTACATCGGTTGCGCCGCGATCCATGGTTTACCTTAACAGCGAGGCAGAGGGGCGGACAGGTTCAACAAGGGCCAGGCGTGCGTGTCGCGGTTCGATTTTCTGCTGGTGTGCGGAGCGGTACACGGCGCGCATCCGCTCCACCGAGATCAGTTGACCCCGTACTCGCCCCTCATCGACCACGATAACGAATCCGCACCTATCAACGCGACGAGCATCTCTCTGCCATACCGTTTTACGAAATGAGCGGCACGCCTCTTGCATATCAACCGTGATGTAGGAGCAGGCTACTGTTCCGAC
>DAINCT010000094.1:0-1746 GCA_036732245.1 Chloroflexota bacterium
TGCCCAAGCGATCCGGTGTCCGATGTCCGGTGTCTGATGTCCGGTGTCTTGCTCCAGCGCTGGCTGTCTTACCCAGGCCCGCCCCGGCAGCTGTCCCGAGACGACCAATCGAAGCCTGCTGAGGGCCCGGCTCCGACGCCAACTGGCGGAGTGGATGCTCTAGCGTCCTGACGACTGTTGCCCAGGCTTCCTAACGTCCCGATAGGTAAACGGAAATGTTGATCACAGCTTGGCCGCGAGCTAGTGGTGACCGGCAGCTCGCCGATCAGGCCCACCAAGAAGGGAGCCGGGCCGTCTCACAGGCGGATCGTGCTCCGGTTGCCGCTCTACTGTCTTGAATAGGGCTGGATCACGGGGCGTTGCTCTGGCACTTTCTGGTGTGTCCACCGCAAAACTTGATGGCGAATGAGTTCGACATCGTTGGCGGGGACATTCCACGACGCGACCATGGGACACTGATACTGCCCAGGAATGCTCGTCCCGAGCCCGTTCGTCAGCAAATGTTCGGGGATCTGCCAGCCGGATAACGGGCCACGACCCTCACCGATGGAATAGCAGATGCCAGTGTCCGTGACCACCAGCCCCAACCACGACGCGTGCCTGGCACCGCTGCGTTCGTCGACGGCCTGCTCTGTGGACCTAAGGACGAAACCCCAGCCGTCTGCAGTCTTGGGACTATGCCAGATCGCGGACTTGCCAACGATGAATCGCCGCTTGTGTTGCGATACCTGAGTTTCCAACGCGCGGGCGAGGTCGGTTCCTGAGGTGTCACCTTCTGGGAATCCGGGTGTCGTGGACTCCCGTTCGGCACGTCGTGCCGCTTCGGCCTTCTGGCGATCACGAAGCTCGTCCTGCGCTTTCTTCTGTCTGACCGCTTCAGCAGCCTCAGCTGCCAACTGGACGTGTGCCCAACAAAGGAATCGTCCTTCGACGAGGTTCCCGCACTCGCCGCATTGCGGTGTCCCGCATTCCAAGCACATGCCGATGGCGAACATGCCGCACGAACATTGCTGGCCGGCGATCGATTGCCCTGTGGTCTGCAGTTGGTATCGCTTGCCACATGGCTGCACGACAGGCGTCGGGCTGGCGACCCCATGCGGCATGCCTACGACCCTTACACTCAAGCACTCGTAGTAGCCAGGTGCGATCTGCCGTCGCTGTGTGCTACCGCACTGTGGACAGCCTCCTGCATTCATGTCCGCTCCCGTCTGTGTGCGCATCAGAATAGGGCACCTTGGCGGGCAAGCCGTGGAAGGAAGCCGGTTCGGAACGACCTCCGCGCGTGCCCGCAGGTCGTTGGTGTAACGGTCGCTACTCGCGGGCTAATTGCTAATTCACGTTCTAACGGAGGTGATCCAACACCACTCCCCGACAAATCTGCTAGAGCCGTCGCTTCAACTGCATGAGCAGGGATTGGGTCCCCGAAAGCCCTGCCGCACGACATGCCAAGGGCCACGGCTGGCCTTGCGCTGTGGCCCGCGCGGCGACGGAAAGCTCATACAAGCCTGGGTCGCCGGTGATGCGCGCCAGTCGACATACGGCAGCGGCTGCTACTGGGGCGAGCCATGCTTCGCCCGAGCTCACCGCTCGTACCGCAGATGTTAGGTCGTCGAGGTCTGTGACGTAGGCGTTCGCGCCCAGTGCGTCTGCGGCTTCTCGTTCTCCTTGGCGTGGCAGCAACGGCGACCGGCAGCGGCAACGCGGCCGCTCGCTCGGGGGGCTGGAAGTAGACGACGTAGCTTGCGT
>DAINCT010000094.1:1756-10779 GCA_036732245.1 Chloroflexota bacterium
GTCTGTGACGTAGGCGTTCGCGCCCGCCGTGATCAACACGGCGGCTTCGATGGCGGACGGGTCGCCTGCCCAGACCACGACTTCCGTGTGCCCTGCCAGATCAGCGATCGCGGTGCGGGCGCGGGATCGGGGCGTGATCATGATGGCAATCGGGATCGATGCGTGCCGCGGCAGGGCGCCCGTGAAGCCGACCGGCCAGGGTTCAGGGCCGATGACCTCGATCCTCTGCTGGCCAACCACATCCCCAGCCTGGGGTGTGGCCACGCCCTTGCAATAGGGGGAAAGGTGACCAACCTGTCGGTCAGCGACGCTTGCGGGTTGGTTGATCCGGTCGGGTCTGCAGGTCTTCCCAGCGGACGAGCCCGCCGGAGAGTCCACTGCGTTGAGCGATCTCGTCGATGTGCGCGCCGGCGTGCTTGCCGTTGGCTTCCGTGGCTTCACCGCCGTCCAGATCAGCGATCTTGTGGACGGCGGACTGGAGGTATCGGTAGACGACTTCGGGGTCGCTGACGCCGATCTTGTCCGCGATGGCCTGCTGCTTCAGGCCCTGGCCTCGATAGCGCAGGGCGTTGGCCTGCTGCGGGCTCAGCGCGCCGGCGTGTCGCCGTTGGGCGTAACGCCGCAGTGCTCCCGCGATGGCGGGGTCGACCCACATGTTTCCCTGGGCGACGATCCGGACGACCTCGGCGATAGTGGCGCCCGGAGCGTTCTTGGTGACCGCGCCCATTGCGCCGGCTGCCAGGCACGCCGCCAACAGCATCTCCTCGGCGATGGCCGTGTAGACAACCACCGGGCCTTTACCTCGTTCGAGAAGGCAACGGATGGCCGCCGTACCCATGATCGGTTGAGGCCCGCCGCGGCGGCCGGCGTCGAGCTGAAGATCGAGGAGCACGACATCGGCCGGGCTCGGCGGTGCGCCAAGAAAGTCCTCAACGGTGCTGAAGCTGGCCACGACCTCAATCTGGGGCGCCAGGCACGTCAGACCCGATGCGATGACCGGGTGGTCGTCTATGACAACGACGCGGGGGCGAGGTCCATCGTCCACTGGTGGTCTCCACTGATCTCGATGAGTGTGCCCTGTCCGGGTGTCGACTCTATGCGCACCTGTGCACCGATCTCCTCCAACGCTCCGACGACCAGCTGGTTCAGGCCCACGCCGCGGTGGCCGGTGGTGTCAAAGCCTCGACCGTCGTCGTGGACGCTAACCAGCCAGGAAAGCCGATCGGCGGTGGCATATACGACGACCTCGGTGGCCTGGGCATGGAGCCTGACGTTCTGCAGCGCAGATCGCACCGCCTCCCGGATCCGATAGACCGCCCCGGGCGGCAGGCTCACTCCTGCGTCTTCCACGTTCATGATCATGGGCAGGTCCACGAACTGGTCCATCAACTGCTGCAAGTCAGCGGCGAGGTTACTAGAGGCCGGGTCAGTACCGCGAACGATTGACTCGATCTCCAGGGCGGAGGCAACCGCCTCGGCCAGCCGCGCCCGGCTCGCAGGCTGAGCCCCCTCCCGATCACCTTCCGCCCGGAGCATGACCGCCAGATCGTTCAACAAACGGTACGGCGTGTGAAGAACGCGGCGCGTGCGCTCTTCCTCCAACATGCGGATGGTCTCTGCCCTGGCATCGGCCAGGGCAGCCAGACGCCGTAGGTACTGCAAGAAGAGGTAACTCACCGCTGCGAAGGCCACGAAGGGAACGAAACTCGCATAAATCATCTGCCGGCTGGCCGGGGGCAGGGACCCCCATACCAGCCAGGAGGCAGCAGATCCCATCAGGGCGAGCGTTGCGACTGAGGCCAGAGCAGGCGTGAAACACGCACTCGCCTCAGCCGCCACGAGATACGCGACAAACAGAGGCCAGTCGACCCAGGGCAGTGACGGGTCCACTGGCTGAAAGAACGGCGCCACGAGCAGCACCGAGACCGCTACCACGACATCGACTGCTACCGCGGCCCGCGACAACCGCTGCGCGCGAACTGACACCACGAGCAAGAACACGGCCGAGACCGCGAACACCGCCGCAGCTGCCAGCTCCAGCGAGGGTCGGCGAGATTCCCCTCTTGTCAAAACGAGGACGACGACCATCTGGATCAAGTTGTGCGCCTTCAGAGCGCCCGTCGCACCCACGGTGGCCCGCTCGACGCCTTGCCGGTTGAGGAAACCGTCCCGCGACGCCCACATTGAAGGCCATCTGGCCAAGCCACGTGCCACGACGTCCTCCCTGCGAAAGGCCCCTTGTCGCCGGTCAGCCTAGCGGTGGAAGGCCCATCGCGGCGCTGGCCGATGGTGGGAAAACCCACCATCCAAACGATCCGGAAGCTGGCCGCAGAGTCGAGCAGGTTTCCCTCCTGCGAAGAGTCCCCGAGGAATGCAATCTGAAAGCGGAAGAGAATTCGACTCGTTTAAGTGGGAGGAGAAAGACATGAGGCTCAATGTTTCACAACGACTGCACCCTCACCTCTTAGGCTCAAGTCGTGGCAGGCGAGACACCCTCGCCCCGGGCCAGGTGGCTGCGGGTGATTCAGGTCTCCAACGAGGGACACAGAGCATGAAGTTCAAGAAGAGTCTGGCAGCAGGAGTTCTAGCGGCCGGATTGGCGGTGACGGCAGTCGTGGCAGCTGCACCTGCGCAGGCGAGCGGAACGGTGCATGGTTACCTCAACGGCGCTTGCGGGCTGTGGCCCGGGATGAGCAGTAATCAGCTTGTGGAGATCGTGCTATCCAACGGTGCGGCTTCTGCGTCTTACTCCAATTGGGCGAGCTACTACAGCCTATATATGTCGGGTGGCGCGCAGAGGGCACAACTTTGGGTCCGCTGCGTAACGCCTGGGGGCACGTGGTGGGTCGGGAAGCCCTTCTCGTACAACGGTGGCGGGCAGTGGTTGAACTGGTAGGCCGAAGTTATCTTCAGTGGAAATGCTCGCGGCTCCGCAAGTATCTATATTTATGGCGACGGTCAGCCCCATTATCCTTCGCGCACCTCCCCGTAACTGAACTCTCGGACGCACCGGACCCGCTGATGAAACCCAATTTGCTAAACTAACTGAAAGGAAACACAGAAATGGGATCCTCTATCGCCCTTGGGCTTACCCCCACCATGCTCGCTGAGGAGGACACATGCCCAGTCGTGTAGATTCGCTGCTTGCCGAGATGCCGGCGAAGGAGTCCGGAATACTCCCGCGTTCGACAGTTGACCGCCTGAGGCAGATGGAGCCGGATCTGCCAGAAGGTGAGGAGATCCGGCTCATCGCGTACCATGGCTTCCCATTTGGGGTTGCAGCGATCACGTCCAGCCGGCTGATCATTGTCCTGAACGACGGGGGGACCAAGATCACCCCTTACTCGGAGGTCAGCAGTTTCGCCCTTGTCGAAGGGAAGAAGAAGCTGCTTGGTGGCTATAGCCAGACCATGCTGATGACGCGGTTCCGGAACCAGAACGAGAGTCACACCGGGTACCTCGGCCATGACGGTCAATGGGGGATTCGCGCTGGACGCGAGCTGCTCGCCGCGCAGGAGCGATACTCCGTCCGCAACATCTGAGCTAGACAAGAGGCCACTCCGCCACTGCGGCAACTGGTGTGCGTTCAGGGCAGGACATCTGCGAGAAACGGAGAAGAGCCATGACAGACGCAGGAGAATCGGAAGAGCTTCGAGAGGGTACCGACTCCAAACCCGAGAAAGATGATGAACTACCCCCGCAGAGTCGTCTGGGCGCCGCACGGGAGCGGGCAGCAGCGGCTCGAGATCAGGCACTAGCAGCCAAGGGTCGGACCCTAGTCAGCGCGCGGGAACAACTTCAGAATTCCATTGAGTCGGGTCGCGCCGAAAAGGTTGGCCACTCAACGATTGATGCACTGGCCAAGGGTGCCACGATGGGTGTGCCCCTGCTACCTCTTCCCCTGGGGACACGTCGCGCCGGGCGATCCATAGGCAACCATCTTATTGGGCGCCTTCAAGAGGCGGGTCATGACCGCGTAAACGCTAACCTGACCGCAGCCGAAAGCGTGCTCCCTGTTCAGCCACAGTCCGGGAGGCTATCCGGCCGCGAAGTTGTGGCTCAAGACTCCGGCGGCGCTGAAGGGGAGGCAATGCGCGAAGAGGCGCCGCCAATATCGCCCCCGACGGCGACTCAGCCAGCGGGTTGGTATCCCGACCCCTGGGGCGAATCGCTTCAGCGTTACCACGACGGAATGCAATGGACAGGACACACGGCTCCGCGATAACTGCGGGGCCATGCCGACGCGTGCCATCGGGTCGACGATGGTTCCGGTGATCATTACCGTCGTGGGAGACCGCTTCAGCCTCCGCCTGCTCAGACCGCAACTGCTCAAGACGACACCATTGCCCAGGCAGCCACTGGAACGGGGAAGGCGGTAACCCCTACCTTTGTGGCCCGCACATCACCGCACCCGATGTCGCCCTCTGCGGTGCCTAACCGCTATCAGCCCCTACGTTAAGTGCCACCGATCCCCAACCCGGGATCCTTGAGAATGGAGGAAGTCATGCTGGGTAGGATTCTGTTCTCAGGACTGGCGGTTTTGGCGCTCGGGGCCTGCGGAGCGACCTCGCCGGACACATCGACCGGTTCAAGTACTAATGCACCACAGGGGTCGCATGCCGGGACCGGCCTCGTTGCACAGCTTGCAAGCGTGAAGAACTACTGCGACCAGAACGTCGGGCCCAAAGATCAATGTGCACAGGGACAGGGCCAGTCGCCTGTTACAGACCGTTTCTTCGCAATGGCGGACAACCTGTGTGGCGTCCTATACCCGGACGTAGCCACTCTCGCCACAGCGCTGGGTGGGCAGTCGTCCCGGACCTCCTACATCTCGGGCTTCCCGGACTTCGCCGACCCAACAACCGACCGTCTCACGGGGAATTCCTCTCCCCAGGGCACGAGCCTTGACTGTCCTTGGACGATCACCTTCCCGGGATCCGCGAGTCAGGCGGAGCAGACCTCTCTCTCGGTAGATGTGAGGTTCTACTACCCAGGCAGCACCTTCATCATTGAAAGCAAATGTGCGTCCGGAGATATACCTGGAACCTGCCAGTCACTCAACCTAGGCGACGGTGGGGTCCTCAGCGTTAACCTCGAACGAACGAGCGTCCAGTTGCAGGTAACGAAGCAACCGTACCGCGTGGAGATCCACCTGAGTCCGGAGTCCATCTCTGCCTACACCGGAAATGCCGCGATCACGCAGCGTGTTGTAGGTGACATCCAACAGATCGCATCAACGGCGGTCCACTCTCTTGGTTGAGGTTGCACGACTTTAGTGGCGAACGAGGCGTCCCCGTGGTTCCGCACGGTCTTCGTCCTGCCTCAGAGTCTTGCGTGCGCGGTAAACGCGGGCACCTGCACCGGTGTCGTGTCCGACCCGCTTGATCCTCGAACTGGACTCGACGGGACGCGGTGATCGTGGCGGGCGTCGCTGGCTCATCGCAGATCCTGCGATCCGCAGCTGTACGTGAGCGCAATCAACCAAGAACCGATCAAAGATCTACGGGTCACGCCCTAATCGGCAGCTTGTTTCGTCATTCAGGAATGGCACTCCGATGCGCTGAACGCCCGCTCTCTCGTCAGCTTCACGGCGTCCGCTGGAGGAACTCCGTATTGCGTCAGAGCACAGGCGACGAATGGCCATTCGATCGCCGCGGTCTCAACCCAGCGTCCGTTTGATGCCCTATGGAAGAGCGTCCCACCGTCGGTGCTGCCCACGTTCGGCCTGCTGATGGACGCGGTCGCCCAGTTGCCGATGCAGAGGGGATCATAAGCGCCAGCATTAGCGCCGGCCGTCCGATAGCCGGGATCGCGAGGATTGAAGTGCTCCTTTGCCACCGCAGCGTTGAACAGGTCCGCTGCGATACACGTACCCGACAGTTGGACAAGCTTGGCCGTGGGTCGCTGGATGGTCAAGGTCCCCTTGCCGCCAGCCGCACGGTCCTGACCTTCGTCGAAGGCCCCGGCGATCGCAACCAGCAGACTCTGAAGAACACCCAAAGGTGCGAGCCAGACGTCGTTGAGGAGGCTCAGACAACTCAAACTCCCAGAGATCGCGTCCTTGAGCGTCTGCGGAGGATCACTGTTGATCCTGTCGCCGAGGCATTGACCGAGACTTGCGAGTTGCACCGGCGACAGTCTGGTCGCCGTGGCAGGAGTGCCCGCCACCATCATCGAGTTCGCTGGTGGCTCCCCTTGGCCCGCCACAGCCAGGAGCATGGCGAACGCGAAGTCGAGGGTGTACGTCGTCCAGGTCCACGTCGCCGTGGCCGTGGCGACACCGCCCGTGGCTGCCATCAGATAGACGGCACTGCCGCCGGCCGGGACGTAGTCACCGCCCACATCCGCGATGTTCTTGGCCTGGTATAGCGCAGCGAGTAGCCCGCCCTTGGAGACGCTCTCTTGCGTGGATCCTAGGGGCGGCGACAACGCGATGCCGTACGGGCGGTTATTGACGACTCTCAGGTGAAGCTTCCCGTCGCCGGCGTCTTCGACGCATCCATCCAGCGACGGATCCCCTGTCCGCCCCCCGGTTACTACGACCTTTACGCCGGCTGGCGCCGCCTTGCACTGGGGCGGGTCCGCACGCAACGGCGCGAGGTAACCGAGCAGGTTCCCCAGCGTGACCTGCAGTTGAGTCTTGGCCTGGGTGAGATCCCATGTAAAGGGTTCGTACCAGCTGAGGTGTGAGACCTGCAGTGCCAATGTGTGGGAAGCCGGATTGGCGAGAGCTTTGAGGCCTACCCACTGACTCGACTGCTCGTTGAGGTATCCGACGTTTGCTGCGGAGACGTCGCCAAGGACAGGGACCGTGAGGATCGCCGGCGCCGACAGGTGAGCGCCACCCAGATCGCCGTGTACCGCCGGGCCGGCCGAATGGAGGAGCCCCGGCGTCTTCAGCGGTGGGGTCCTACCGATCTCAAGCTGGACGTCCGCGTCGCGGTCCAGTGATCCAGGCGGGAGTCGGAGTGAAACGCCAGCCAAGGTGACAATGCCACCGGTGACGGCGGAGATGTGGACCCGAACCGTCTTGCTGGGAGTCGCCGTAGGAGATGGCGTGGCGACAGCAGGCACCTTCGTCTGGCTGCAGGCGGTGAGTAGAGAAATCACCAGCAAGGGCGCCAGCCCCACTGCGAGTGGTCTGCTCGCCCCAGATGGACTACGACTCACCCTGATCAGTCCAAGTCCACATTTCGATGAGAGTGCAGAATGAGCGATTCGGACGGAGCATGACGCTCCCGTCCCATATATCGCGGAAAGATATAGTTCGGAATGATCATAATCATATTCGGTGAAGAAAAGGCTAATCGTCTTCTGTGTTTGTTGATGGCGATGCCGGAGGAGCATTAGGGGTCTTGGCGACCGTAAACGCGCCGTGAGCCACCAGCACGATACCCATTACGAAAAGTGACAACGGGACGACCACGAGGGAACCTAGTTTGATGCCCATAATCATTAGTAGCACAGCTGCGCCGAGAGCAGCCAAACCCAGGGCGATCTCTTTCTTCCCCGCAGCCCGATCGGTCGCGCTCGTGCGTTCGAATGGAAGTGCAGGCTGGTTTTTCGCAGTCATCGCGTGACAACCTCAGCCGCCGTGTCGTTCTGCTTCAAAGCCACACGAAGATTGCTTGTAAATGCTTCGTATGTCGCTAGCCCAGTCAAGCGCTTTTCTCCAACAGGAATGAACATGAATTTCGACTGTTGGGTCTGAAATCCGTCGATGCCGGTCTGTAGAAGCGTCTGGCCGCTGTTGTCGGAGGTGACAACAGCGTGGAAGGTCATCACCGTAAATAAACCGCCGCGACCCTCGATAGCAAGATCCAATCGTGAGGGAGTTCTCCTCTTAACAACAATGTGGTGGCCGCCGATTCTATTCTGGCTCGCCGTGCGCCCGGCGACATCCAGAACCGTATCTAGGAGCACATCCCCCGTCGTCGACGTCGTTACGTCGATCCCAGACCCTGATCGTGCGTGGCTTGTAGACATTGGCTTCCCCCGAGGCTTGGTTGGCGACGCGCATGCGCACACTACCACCGGGTCAGCGCGCGGAGGGAGATCGCCGATATGAGCCTGTAGGGCTCGGTCTTCACGCACCGTCGACACCACCGCGCGCCTTTCCTGACAGCCCGATCGCGCAGGGCGCCGGTCTGCCTGGGACGAACCCGCCGAATGGTCTGCGATCGACTGGCAGACCATCGAGCAGGACGTACGGCGTCTGCGACAGAGCATCTTCACATGCTTGCTTGAGCCGGATGCGGTGAAAGCCGCCAGTCCGGTTCTGAGGGGGCCGGGCGCAGTAATGCGCCCGGCCTACCCGACGACAGGCTTGATGAGCGCGCTTCGGCCGTGGGACGAAGTCAGTACTCATCGGCGGCGGGCTCGCTCGGGTGATGCCAATCCCTTTGGACACGAAAAGCGTACGGGCTGCAACCGCCCCCAAGAACCGGTTTCTTCTCATTCAAGAAAGCCTGAGATCTAACTACATCAGGTGATTGAGTCGGGTTAGAGTCGCGTGACCAATCATCCTCGGGGGACGGCTATGGCGCTGCAGCCAGTAGGACGTCTGGGTTGCTCTGTGCGTCGGACGCCGGTGCTGTTGTCGTGGCTGCTGTGCTGCCTGCTGTTGGTTACCGCTTGCTCGTCCGGGCATCCGCGGGGAACTGCAGCCCCGACCCCCTTATTGGGTTCGGCCAACGGCGCGGTCACCGTCTCGGTCACCGCCGCCGGCGCGCTAGCGACGACGGCGTCGTGGCAGGTGCGCATGGCCGCAACCACCTCCGCAGGAACAGGCGCGACGCTGACCATCGCACCTCCAGGGGCCACCGCACCTGCGGTGGCCCCTCCCGCAGGGCTTCGGCCGGGCAGCGACCCGGCGCGGTTCAAGCTCGTGGGCGCGCAGCTCGGCACGGACGGCGCCATGGTGACCCGAAAATTGAGCGCGCCGGTACCGGTGGACCAGCAGGCGTCCCTTGCGTACTTCGACGAGACAGCCCGGACCTGGGTCTCAGTGCCCACAGTGGTGT
>DAINCT010000095.1:0-10761 GCA_036732245.1 Chloroflexota bacterium
CCCTGTCCGCTGCCCGCGCCCGCGCCCGCACCGGCACCGGTCCCCGCTCCAGTCCCCGTACCTGCGCCCTGTGTGCCCTTGCCTGAACCCGAACCCGCACCAGTGCCCTTGCCTGAACCCGCGCCACTCCCCTGGCCCGCGCCGCTGCCTTTTCCCGTTCCACTGCCTTTGGCGCCGGTCCCCTTTCCAGCTCCTTTGCCGCTCCCGCTGCTCGTGCTTCCGCTCTTGCCGCTACCCTGTCCCGGACTGGATGATCCAGTCGAGGGGGAGCCCGAAGCAATGCGCTCGCCGCTACTCGGCGACACGCCGGAGACGGCATTTTTCAATGAGTCGAGCTGACTGCCGGCCGCGGCGGCACGCGCCTGCGCGGCACGCTGGGCAGGAGTTTGCGCCAAAGCGGAAGCGGCTGCCTGCAGTGACTTCGCAGCCGATTGGGGATCGTTGTACCCCAAAGAAGACGCGGCTTGCCGGAGCGCTGCCTGCAAGTGGCTGTCACCCGTGGCATTGGCGGCCTGCGCCAACGACCGCGCCAGTTGGGCTCGCTGTGCCGCGTTCATGTGGCTCAGTTTGGCAGCCAGTTTCTGGAGCGTCTGCGCGGCGGCTGCCAACGCCTTCCGATCGCTCGATGCCGCCGCCGCACGCTGTTGGGCCGTCATGGAATGTGCCAGGGAGTGATTGAGTTGTGCCACGGCACTCTGGCTGATGGGATGCAGCGATGCGGTCAACTGGTGGAGCTTGACCTGAGTGGCCGAGATGGCGCGCAGCGCTGCGACGCGTGTGGGGGTCTGTTCCAACTGGCGGCGCAGTCGCTCCAGCGTGAGTTGAAGCTTGCGCAACGCCGGGTTATTTCTGGTGGCCGGCGTCAGTCCCTGGCCGGCTCGATGGGTGATCTGGCGCACGCCTGTCGCCGTCACTCGCTGCACCTGCCGCTGCTCCCCGGCGGCCGGCGTATGGGCATGTCCCGGCGATGTCCCGCCGATGAACAGCAGTGCCACGACAGCGACGACCAATACGCCGGTGATGCCGAGCTCGCGCCAATCCGGCGCTATCCGGCCGCTTCTTTGCAGGCTCAGGCCCGCCACCCGCCGTCCCGTCTCGTCGCGCTGCAAGCCGGGAAATGGATCGGTCGAGGCAGAATACTCCAGCGCGGTTGTCAACCGATCCTGGAGGGCAAAGTGACGGTCCGCCGCCCGTGCCGCGGTGTGTGAATCGGGCCAACGTCGTGCTCCAAAGGCAGATCCTACCAGGGTTCCCAGCACCATGGCGGCGAGGCCGAGCGGCCAGGGTTCCCACGGCAATGCTCCAGCATGTGCCGTTCCCAGCAGGATCAACGCCGCGGCCGCACCTATTCCCAGTCCACGCACCGCCCACACTCGCACCTGTGCCAGGCCCAACCGGCGCCGCACTGGCTGGAGCGCATCGACCACGGTGAACGTGGCGGAATGCTCCATCATGCACTCCCACCGCGCAGCCAGCGCGGAGCCGATCGCACCAGCAGGGTCGTCACGACCACCATCACGATGGAGAGCGCCACGACGAGTACCGTGAAGGTTTCCCAGAGCGGCAACAACCACGGCAGGAGCAGCGCATGGTGCACTGCATTCAAGCCACCCAGGTAGCTGCCGCCATTCTGGTTCGGCAGCGCCGATGCCAGCGCGACGAGCGGATCGATCTCCGCCAGTGGAGTCAGCGGTGGGGTGGATTGCGGAATAGGTCCCCGCGGCCCATACTGCTGAACCGATTGCGATCCCCAGTTCTGCAGATACAGGGTGAGCAGGGTAATCCCGACGCCCAGGAGCAGCGCCATCAGGTTGCTCACGACCATTGCCAGCGCCAACCGGCGGGTCAGGGCCGAGATACAGAGGCTCAGCACACCCAGCAGGAGCACCGAGGCAAGAAACACTATATAGGTATGAGCAACGTCATCGGGAGCCACTCCACCAAAGAGAAACACGAGGCTGAAAAGCGGCAGTGAGGCCAGGATCAACAGCAGGTCGAAAGCCAGGCCGGCGATCAGTTTACCCCAGACGATCCCAAACGAGGACAGCTGCGTCACCAGCAGTAGATCCCAGGTTTGGCGTTGCCGCTCGCCGCTAATTGCCCCCGCGGTAGAGACGGGCGTCACGAACAGAATCAGGAAGAGCTGGAAGATGGCCATCGTCTGAAACAGACGCAGTCCAACCTGAGACGACTGTCCAGAGGTAGGGCCGGCCTGTTGCAACAAGAAGGCAATGGCAATGATCCCTAGAATGGCCATATACGCCGTCATGACCGCGGTCGACCGCCAACCCCGCATCCTCATGCGGAGCTCCTTGCCCACGACCGAGTTGTGGAGCCCGGCAGTGAGGCGGATCATTCCCGTTCCTCGCTCAACTCAGTAATCTGCAGGAACACATCCTCCAGCGTATTCCCTTCCACGCCGAATCCCGTCAAACGCACCCCGGTGGCGATCGTGCGAGCCAGAAGCGTGGCCAACTCGTCATCATCGCCGTGGTAGAGCGCAATCACCGATCGATCGCCATCGGCCACCACGTTCTCGCATTTTGGGTCCGCCTCCAGTAACGTGACGATCGCAGCGGTATCCTGAGCCGACAGGACCCGAACCCGGAGTCGAGCGCCGGAGGTAAGCGCGCCGATCACGGCATCCACCGACCCTTCCGCGATCATCTCTCCTCCGCGAATGACGCCGATGTGCGTGCACATCTCCGACAATTCCGGCAGAATATGCGAGCTGATCAGGATGGTCTTATCGAGGTTGCACAGCTCGCGCAAGATCTCGCGCAACTCGATCCGGGCACGTGGATCCATGCCGGATGCCGGCTCGTCCAGCAGTAACACGTCGGGATCGTGCACCAGACATCGAGCCAGACCGAGCCGCTGCTTCATGCCCCGCGAGAGTGCCTCCACCGGTTCCGATCGCTTGTCGGTGAGGTCCACCAGCTCCAGCAGTTCATCGCACAATTGCCGTCGCCGTGCAACCGGGATGCGATGGCTGGCTCCATAAAAGTCCAGGTACTCTGCCACCGTCAGACTCTCGTACACGCCAAAGAAGTCCGGCATGTAGCCGACGCGGTCTCGTACGCTCGCCGCATGCTTGCGCACGTCCATGCCCGCCACGCGGACCGTTCCCGCATCGGGTTTTTGCAGGGTGGCCAGAGTTCGGATGGTCGTCGTCTTG
The DNA here is from genome assembly GCA_036732245.1 of Chloroflexota bacterium. Taxonomy (GTDB): domain Bacteria; phylum Chloroflexota; class UBA5177; order UBA5177; family UBA5177; genus JANWJD01. The sequence continues at coordinate 3,179 of DAINCT010000095.1, forward strand.
CCGGCGCCGTTGGGCCCGACAAAGCCGTACACACTGCCACGGGGTACATGCATGGAGAGATCGCGTACGGCGACCGTGCGGCCGTATGCCTTGCGCATGCCCTCGATCTCGATGGCGTACTCCGGCGCGGCAGCCGCATCCTCCACCAGGTTCTCAGCGGTTTGCGCCATCAGTCCACCGTCCCCGCACCCGAGATTTGCAACTGTCGATGTACGTCACCGATCACCACCGCACCGGAGTTATTCGTCGCCTCCAGTTTCACCAGCAGCGTGCTGCGAGATGATAGATATTGATTCGGATGGTGCAGGCCCGCCCTGCCGGTACTCAAGTTCACGGGGTCCCACCGTCCGCTACTCCAGTTATAAACATGACCAATGTCGTCGCCGGCGGCGCCTCCGGCATTGACGTCGAGGGCCAGCTGTCGAAAGTGGATGTGTTTGCTGGGGATCTCAAACTGAAATGTTGCCGAGCCTCCTAGGTTCAGGTAGAGCGGCTCTACCCTCGGGTCGAACGGGCAGCATCCTCCATTCGAGGAATCTCCGGGTGAGGACTCCATCAACTGTGCGCTGAAGACACCCGTGGGCAGAGTAAACGCTCCTCGTTTCAAGTGCGCTGAGAGTGGCGCCATGACCAGCGTGAGGTCGCGCCGCTGCGGCACGGTGCCGTCGACGGTCACCGCGCCGAGCGACCGCTGCGTCCATGCCAGGAGGGTCACTTCACCCGGCATCGTGCCCATCTGCGTATCGGGAAGGGCGGCCGCCACATTTCGAATGCGATCGCCCAGGTTGTTCTCTTTGGGTGGCAATGGACTAGGACAACAGCTCTCACCATTTCCCAGGAATGGTACGCCGGTGGAGCTGAATCCCTGCCCGTAATACATCGGCCCGCCCGAGAATTGTTGGGGTGACGGCTGCCCATACAGCCTCATCCAGAGCAAGGTTTGGGGCGTGGTGCTGCCGTGTGGCTTGAGCCGCACGGCAACTGTCCCGCCACTCGAGAGAGAGGGAAGGCGCGCCACGGCATTCCCTGCCAGCACCAGCGGATGTACGAGATCGAGGCTGGTGCCGTTATGAATCGTTCCAGTGAGGTACCCCGCACTATCGAGTGACAACTGCGAACTGACGGCGCCCGAGATGTTGACCGACGTGCGAAGCGAAACTTCACGCATCGACCACATGTTCATAGAGAGAAAGTCGACGTGCGTCTGCGCACCCTCCCTGAACCGTAAGGTGACAGGATTGCTGGTGGACGAACCGGGGCCGTTATAAAAGTACGGTTGGGCGAGCACCGAAGGGAGCGACGGCCGGTCGTACGTCAGGTGGTAGTCCCCACGGAGCGGTGCAAAGAGGCCGGCATACACCGTGGCCGGATACGGGCCGTGGTCTCCCTGCAACGTGATCGTTCCTACGGTATTGATCAGGACCGTATTGCCCTTCAAGTGAAATGCCACGCCAAAGGTGGTGGCCATGCACAACGCCGCCAGAGCCGGGATGGTAGCCCAGCTCCACTCTCGACGCCGCAGCCGGCGCAGCACGAGGAAGTTCAGCGGGCCGATCAGCAGGACATAGAACACTGTGAGGACGATAAAGAGGATGAGTGAGGGAAGGGCCGCGGCCGGCACGTTCGATACCTCGGAACTCAGATCGACCGGACCGCAGCAAAAGTACATCGGCCCCCCCGAGTTGAAGGACGTCGGCAGGTTCGCACGACCTATGGCACGAGGTGCAGCCGATTGCACGAGGCTCGTGACCAGCGCCGCGCGCGCCTTCCAATGCGCGACCGGATCAACCTGGGGATCGAAGGCCAGGTACAGGACCTGTCCACTGCCGATCGGGCGTTGCACGACCAGCGGTACGCCGCCCTCGCCGGCGCGAATCGTGCCGCGAGGATGCGTCAGGACGCTGATGATGGTGCGCCCCCGGGGCGGAGCAGAGCCTGTCACGGTCCTCAGACCCGCCAGATCCGATACCGTCTTCGATCCGGCGAGCGTTCCAGGGACGAGCGTCGACGGGAGTGGGCCAAGTGTCTCCTGCCAGTCCGGCCCCCCAACGAGGATGAGCGCCCCGCCATTGTGCACGTAGCTCTCCAGGGCACCAATCTGATCCTGACGCAACTGAGAGGCGTCAACGGCGGTCAACGCAATGAGATCGAAGTTGGCCAGCGACTCGGGTACCGGGTCGACCGTGGCCGGAGTGAGGCGCGTCACGGTGAATTGGCTACTGCCTCCAGTGATCGCGTTGAGCCACTTCGCACTCTGCGGATCAGCGGCCAGAGTTCCGATTGAAATTTCCTGCCGTTGAAACGGGTACGGATAGTCAACGGCAGTCACAGTTTTGAACGCGTGGTCATCCGGCTGAAAAGATGCGCTCACGGTCGAGAGATCATCGTAGCCTGGAACATAGAGCGTGACCCGCTTCGTCGTCCCCGCCGGAAGCACGACTGCTGCTTGATAGAGTGTGTGATACAGGGCGGAAGGGCCACCATTGGCATTACCGTTCCTATCCGGCACCGTGACCGTACCGCTGATGGTGCCGGCGGTTCGGTTGTGGATGGTGGCGCGCACCGGGATCCAGGCCGAGGTGCGATACTGCCCGCCGTAGCCGGCTGTAACGCCAATGGTCAAGGGCGCAGGAGGGGCATGATGTCGCCGTACGCTCAGACCGGTCCCATGCGTAGCGGCGCTCGCTGTGGATAAGCCGACCAGAGCCGGCATGAGCGCAAGAACCGCTGCCCCGAGAAAACCGCGCATGTGGAAAATCGTATCCCATCATAGAACGCGGGGAGCAGCCGTTCGTTACAGGTCGATGGCCACAAATACGGCAAGGATTAGTGCATCGGCCCGCTACATGTCGAAAGTTAATCGGGCCACAGCCGCGCCATCTCCTCGATCGCGTCGTCCGGAATACGGCCGAACTCGTTTTCCCAGCTTTCCAACAACTCCGACTGACGATCGGCCAGGACTTGCCGTTTCAAATTCTGACCAACATAGCCCGACGAGCTGGAGCCCTGGGAACGGCGGGCGCCTTCCTCAATGATCTCCGCGTCGAGTGAATGCGAGACCTTTTGTGTCTTCATACAGACATCCTAAATAATGCCAGGGAACTATCATGCACGATGCAGTGAATCTGGCACAGAAGCTGGCTCAATTCTCCAACTACTGGGCGCCGCGAGTTGTCGCGCAGCTCAACGACTACGACGTGATGGTGGTGAAAGTCCAGGGAGAGTTCGTACGCCATACACACGATGACACCGATGATTTCTTCCTGGTGCTGGCGGGACGTCTAACGCTCCGTCTGCCCGACCGCGAGGTGGTGCTCGATCCTGGTGAGCTGTTTGTGGTCCCGCGCGGCGTGCCACACCAACCCTTCGCCGAAGAGGAGACGCATCTCCTGTTGATCGAGCCCACCGGTACACCGAACACCGGTGACCCCGCAACCGCCGCGCCTCGGTTGACGTTGTAAGCACCACTCGCTAGAAAGTTGCTCGGTAGCGTCCTCAGAGAGGGTACAGAGCGTGGCGGCATTTTCTGTGCACGCTGCCGGTGCATCGGAGACATCTGCGCTGGCATGCTAGGAGAGAGCCCACGTGCTCATCGGACGCCGGGGATCGAAGCACCAGGCGCCCTTTCCTTTTCGCATTGGAGTCACAGATCGATGGGACACATACTTGAAATACTTGGCGGACTCGCCGTCTGCTATATCGCTGTTAGCATCACCGTCTACTGGTTGGCGCGAAACTAGCATCTGCCGAGAGAGAAACGGGCAGAGTACCGTCCAATAACTGTCGTGGTAGGGATCGTGCGAGCAGCAGGCTACGGAATCCGCCTGTTGGCTCGCTGTGCCGTCTGCACGAAGGCGGTTCCTGTGAACTGACTGCCGCCCAGGTAGATCATCACCACCACGGCGGTCCCGTGACGGAAAAGCATCTCGGCATTGATGAATCCGCCCTGCACGGCAAATACGCCCTCAGAACTATCCCCGATGGCCGTCCCCGGGATGGGCTTCATACCTTTGACTTTTGCTGCCGCCTTGGTCAGCTCACTTGCAGCTGTCGCGTAGGCCTTCTGCGATCCCGCCGTAGATGCAAACACGTTCTCGCAGAGTTCGAAAATGTTCAGCAGACCGGGACTGTCGAACGCCTGAATCATGCCGCGACTCCACCCGTCGCGCTTGTACGCTTTCAGCACATCACAGCTACTCGCACCCTTGCCCATACCTTTTGTCTGCGTCACAACCTTCATCTTCCGGACCCACGTCGTGTACGCCTTCGAGTGCAACGTGCCGAATCCGGGCGGCGCATCGCTCTGCGTGAGCAAGCCTCCGGCCGCATTTACCCTGATGGGAGTGGAGAGTAACAAGATTGCACCTACCACGAGTGCAATTCGCCCGGGCGACCAGGTCATGAGTGTACTCCTCCCAGAGCTACTTTCGAGTCTATCTATCAGCCAGTAGACGCTCGCTCACGAATCATGTTGACCACATCCTGCCATATTCTCCTGGCTTTGCATAGTGCTGTGACATGGGTCGAGCCGATCAACCGGCGGATTCGACGAAGCGAGTGCCAGCGCAACGTCCTGGGATTCAAACGAATTGCCATCAATCGCAGGCAAGGTCAGCGGCGTCCGATCATGCCGCCTACCATAGAGAGGGACGTGTTTTTGTTCCTTTATAGAGCGAGAGATGAACTTTACTCCGTTACGAATCCTGGACGAACGCTTCTCCCGATGGAGTGTGAGCGAGAACCATCCAATTGTCGGCGCGGTGGTTGGCTTGCTACTCACCGCAGCACTCATTCCAGCTCTGCGATACGTCCATGGTTCGGACGGAGTCCTGGGTCCGAGCATTCCACTGTTCTTTCTGGTACCCGTGTTGCTTGCCTCCGCGATCGGCGGCCGCATCGTCGGCATAGCCATCTCGGTCGTCGCCATCACGGCGTGGGATTGGTTCTTTATCCCTCCGCTCCACACCTTCACTGTGTACTATCCGCGCGACGTCTTCGCGCTGATCGTGTTTCTGGCCGTCGCATTGCTCACCGGGCAGCTCGCCGCCGGCATCCGGCTCCGGGCACGGGAGGTATTGCGTCGCGCGGCCAGTGCCGAGGCACTCTATGAGTTGAGCACCGCGCTGATCGCACAGCGCGATCTCATCTCGGTGCTCGAAGCGCTTACCAGTCGCCTCCAGCGGGCCTTCGAGCTGCAAGCCTGTGCCGTCTTGTTGTTCGATGGAGCCACCAACACCTGGCGAACGGCAGCCGAGGCCGGCAATCTCCCCGCCACACTACGCGTGGAAAGCAATCGAACCCTTCACAGTATGGCCATCTGGGTCAACGCGCACGGTGAGCCATCGCGCCTGCCGGACCAGGCGATCGAGCTCCTTCCGCTGCGTGCTGGAGAGCGTTCCGTCGGAGTGCTGCAGTTGATGACATCCGCCGGTGCCCGGGTGGACGACGAGCGCGAGCAACTGCTCCGTACCTTCGCCAATGGGGCGGCCATTGCGATCGAGCAGGCACGCCTGGCGCAAGAAGAGCGAGTCGCCGCCATGGCGCTCGAAAGCGACCGTCTGAAGACGGCGCTCCTGTCGTCCGTCTCGCATGATTTGCGAACACCGCTTGCCGGAATCAAGGCTGCAGCCACCTCACTGCTGCAGGAGGATATTCAGTGGAGTGAGCAGGACCGGCTTGCATTCGCCTCAGACATCGATGCCGAAGCGGATCGCCTTACTCGCCTGGTGTCGAACCTGCTGGATCTGTCTCGCATCGAGGCCGGCGGACTTCAGCCGGATCGGGAGTGGGAAGATGTCGCGGAAATGATTCAGCGGGTGGTGCAGCGTTCCAGGCCACAATTCGGCAGTCATCCCGTTGCCGTCGATGTGTCGCCCAATCTCCCACCCGCGTACCTCGACGCGATCCAGATCGAACAGGTGCTCACCAACTTGCTTGAGAACGCGGCAAAGTATTCGCCTGACGGTTCGCCCATCAGGGTTACCGCCGATATCGAACCGGGCTCCGACGAGATTTCTGAGCTAAGAATCACCGTGGCGGATCAAGGGGCGGGAATACCCCATGGCGAGCAAGAGCGGGTGTTCGACAAGTTCTACCGCTTGCGGGGTGCTAATCGCCGGGCTGCCGGCACAGGTATGGGCCTGGCCATCGTGCGTGGCTTCGTGTTGGCGCACGGGGGGCGCGTCTGGGTCGAGAGCGAGCCGAATCACGGCAGCACATTTGTCGTGGCCCTGCCGCTCGCGCATGAAGCACCTTCCCAGTCGCAGCAGGAGCCGCTCACCCCTCATCCCCTGGAGGGGATTCGCCCGTGAGCAAGGGAACGCTCATTCTGGTGGTCGACGACGAGCCCGCTATCCGACGAACGCTCCACACGAACTTAACGGCCCGTGGCTACGACGTGAATGCGGTGGAAACGGGTGAGGAAGCGTTACGCCGGATCGAGGAGAGTCCGCCGGATCTGGTGCTGCTCGATCTCATGCTGCCCGGGATGTCGGGTCTCGACGTCTGTCGCGCCATTCGGGCCGAGTCGTCCGTCCCGATCCTGGTGTTGTCGGCGCGCGGTGAGGAGCGCGCCAAGGTCCGAGCACTGGATCTCGGCGCCGACGACTACGTGACAAAGCCGTTTGGCATGGACGAATTGCTGGCGCGCATGCGCGCGCTGCTCCGCCGCACACCCGGTACCACCGTTGAGACCGGCACGGTGCGAGCCGGCAATCTTTGCATCGATCTCGACACCAGACGCGCCTACCGCGATGATGCTCCGCTCGATCTGACGGCACGCGAACTCGACGTGCTCATCTACCTGATGCGGCACGCGGGCAAGGTGGTGACGCATCGCATGCTGCTGGCGGAAGTGTGGGGATCGGAATACGGCCGTGAGACGCAATATCTGCGGGTCTTTGTCAGCAGGCTACGCCGCAAGATCGAGGACGATCCGGTGCATCCGACGCATATTCTCACCGAGCCCGGTATCGGGTATCGCCTGCAGCCCGCCGATTGAACGTGTTTTTCGCGGAAATTGTCTGGCATTGAAACGTGCATGACCACCACAAAGCAACTGGAGCGGGGGGTGCTGCTCGATGCCGCCTCAGAAGCCATGCGTGAAGCCAGCGGCGATCCGCCCCGGCGTCCTCGGCGCGCCACAGGGCGACCAGGCACGCCGGCCTGGTCCTACGAAGATGGCGGTGCATGGTGGCGATGGTCGACAGATATTGCGAGAGAGCGACCCGCCTACGAGATTCTCGACATTATTCGAAGTACCGGTACGTAGCACAGAAAAATACGTACCAAAAATACGTCTCACTACGCACTGCTGATCCTTTCCCGCTATGTGCCGGCAAAGAGCCGCCCGATACGATCCGTGCAAGTCAGAACTGCTGACACAACTCCACAGATCGAGAAGGGGCACACATCATGGCATACGCAGGACAGACCATCGACAATCCGGTGACCGGTGAGCACATCACCTTCCTGACGACCACCAGCGAGACCAGAGGCGAGTTCCTCCGCTTTGACTGCCGGGTCGAGCCCGGCAAAGCCCGCCTGGCTCCCCACCTCCATACCAGCCAGACCGAACGCTTCAC
>DAINCT010000096.1:0-4629 GCA_036732245.1 Chloroflexota bacterium
ACGGTGACCTTCGAAGGCGAGTTCGTGCAGTGTCGCGACGTGAAGATCGACATCGTGCACGGCGACCGGAGCCCGAAGCAGGTGCCGCTTTATATAGGGGCCACCGGCGACCAGATGCTGGCGCTCGGAGGGGAGATTGCCGACGGCGTGTTGATGAACTACCTGGTTTCGCCGCAGTACAACGAAAACGCTCTCAGACACATCGAAAGCGGTGCCAAACGAGCGGGACGGTCGCTGGAAGACGTCGACCGGCCGCAGCTGGTGGTGGTGTCGATGGACACCGACCGGGAGCGGGCGCTCGACAACGCCCGTGAGCTGGTGACCCAGTACCTGGGCCAGCAGCCACACATCATGAAGGCCAGTGGCGTGAGCGAAGACGTGCTGGCCGAGATCCAGCAGGTACTTACCTGGCCGGCCACCGAGGAGCAGATCCGTGAGGCCATGAAGCTGGTGCCCGATCACGTAGTGCAACTGATCACGGCCTCCGGCACGCCAGACGAAGTGCGGTCCAAGGTTCAGGAATATGTGGATGCGGGCACCACGTGTCCGGTGCTTTATCCCCTGGGTGACGACGTCAAGATGATGATTGATGCGTTTGCCCGGAGCTGACCGACCGCTGCTCGCCTTCATCGGCGGCACGGGACCGGAGGGCAGAGGGCTCGCGCTGCGTTTCGGGCAGGCAGGATACGACGTGATCGTCGGCTCGCGATCCCCCGAGCGGGCTGAGTCCATTGCGCATGAACTGTCCTTGAGCCTCCCGCACGCCAACGTCGAAGGCCGTTCCAACGACATGGCGGCGGCCGAGGGAGACATGGCCATCCTGACCATCCCCTATGCCGGACTGAAGGAGACGCTGCCTCCGCTGGAGGGACCGCTTCGCGGAAAGATCGTGATCAGCGCCATCGCTCCCGTCGAATTTCCCGAGGGACGGCCGGTGGCGCTGCGAGTCGAGGCCGGGTCGGCCGCTCAAGAGGTTCAGACCTGTCTGCCCAAGTCTCGGGTGGTGAGCGCCTTCCAGACCGTCGATGCTCACGTGCTGGGCGACCTGTCGAGTGAGCTCGACACCGACGTGCTGGTCTGCTCGGACGACCAGGAGGCGAGGCGCGAAGTAATCCGAATGGCGGGGGATCTGCCCGGGGTGCGCGCACTGAGCGCCGGCCGTCTCTCGGCTTCTCGCTACCTGGAAGAGGTGACCGCGCTGTTGATCGTGCTCAATCGCATCTACAAGGCTCACTCCGGCTTCCGCATCACGGGAATCAAGTATTGACCGGCCCGCTGTGGGTCGACGTCGAGGCGGCGGAATATCCGTCCCTCGCGGGGGACATCGAGGTCGACGTCGCGATAGTCGGTGGCGGGCTGACGGGAGTCGGGGCCGCCTGGGCTTTGCGAGAGAGCAAGCTCCGAGTCGCGCTGCTGGAAGAGCGGACGCTGGGAAGCGGAGCGAGCGGCCGCAACGGCGGATTTGTGCTCGCGGGACCCGCCATGTCGTATTGCGACGCGGTGTCGAAGTGTGGAGCGGAGGCGGCGCGCGAGGTCTGGCAGCTGACGGTTGAGAACAACCGGCTGATGGCCGAGCTGATCGATCAGCACTCGATCGACTGTGGCTTCCTGCGTGGCGGCAGCCTGTCGCTGGCCGTGGATGAGGAAGAGCTGATGATCCTGCAGCGATGCCGCGACGCGCTCGACGAAGCGCAGATCTCGACGGCGATGTTGGCCCGGGATGAGCTTCCCGTGCCATTTGACCGGATGTATCTGGGAGGTATCTACTACCCCGGGAACGCGGAGATGAACTCAGGGGCATTCGTGCGCGGTATGGGGCACGCGGTGAGGCAAAGCACCCTCATTTTCGAGAGGACCACGGTGCGCGGTCTGTCCCATGATGGACGCTGGGTTCTGGAAACGTCCGGCGGCACGATCAGAGCCGATTCGGTGATCCTGGCCACAAATGCTTACACGGGAAGGCTGCTTCCAGCGGTGCCACTTACGCCTACCCGCGGCCAGGTCGTGGCAACGGCGCCGCTGGATCGCGTTATCGTGCCGTTTCCCATCTACGCCAACTACGGCTATCAGTATTGGCGGCAGACGGTCGAGGGTCGCCTGGTCGTCGGCGGCTGGCGGGACATCGATCTGCTGACCGAGGTGGGGACTGAGGAGCGTGCCAATACGTTGATCCTGAAACATCTCGAGGACTTCGTCCGCGCCGTGGCCGGAGACGTGCCGATCGAGTACCGCTGGTCAGGGATCATGGCCTTCACGCCTGATGAGTTTCCGCTGGTGGGCGCGGTTCCGGATAATCGGGGACTCTTCATCGCAGCCGGGTATTCGGGCCATGGTGTGTCGATGGCTTTCACTTGCGGGGGATTGGCCGCACAAATGGCTTTGGGGCAGAGCCCGGTGATTCCTAAGGTATTTCATCCTGGGCGGCAGCTGGAGGCTGCGGCTTTGGATGTTGGGCGCGGGCCTCACCGGGGAGAACTCCAGTAGGCCAAGTGCCCTAGTACGGCGAGGCGCCCACCACCTGCCCGTCCTTGTCATCGACGATGAATTGCATGTGATGGTAGACGCGCAGGCCAGGGCAATTATCGGCCGTCGAGCCCGGGGGGCAGACTGCTGCGGCACCGGGGTCGCCGGTGGTGACGCCAGCAGTGACCAGCCACACGTCGCGCTGTCCGTACGGCGTTCCGGTACGTTTCACGGGTGCGCCCCCATCCCGGTGGTACAGACCCGTCGCCCTCCAGCCTGTGTAGCGGGCTGAAACGCTGACGCCCTGTAAGTTCGTGACCCCGGCGACCAATGCGATTGCTTGTGATTCCGTGAGTCGAGGCGCCGCCCTTGGAGATTCGAACGCGTCTGGAGCGAAATCGGGTGGACGCGTGGTGTGCATTGACGGTAAAGCTGGCGGGGCGCCCTGTGCGCGTACGTGGAGGCCCACACCGGTAAAGGCTAGAACCGCCATTCCGACGACACCAGCCCGAGCGACCCTTGAAACGCCTCTTGTTTGCCTCATCACTGACCGCATTAGTGCTCAGTTATAGAACGCTGAAGCAATGCCACGTGTCACAAATGTGTTCTTAAGGCGGCGTTTACTATAACGGAGTGAGCGTCATCGACTACGCTGCTCCCGGACCGCTGACGAGCCTTGAAGGTATTGAGGCGGCTGTATTGGAACCAGTCGGGCGCGATCCACTCGAGATCTGTTTTCCCGTGCATGCGCTCGTAATTCAGCCCCACGACGCAGAGGCTATCGGTATGCCGCCGGAGCGCTTCGCTGAAAACCAGCTGCGCCCGGCTGCCAGCATCGTGCGCGCATTGCTGGCGCTCGATCCGGCTCCCTTGAACGCGGTTCGCGAGCCGGAGAAGCGCGTCATCGGCACCTGCCGGCATTTTGCGGTGCTCAGCTGTGCGCTCCTGCGCTACCGCGGCATCCCTGCTCGCGTCCGTTGCGGCTTCGCCACATACTTCCAGCCGGGGAAGGGAGTCGACCACTGGATCACGGAGTACTGGGATGACGGCGCCGCTCGGTGGGTGCGAGTTGATTCCGAGGTCCTCACTCTGCCGGTCCTGCCTCATCCGGAGGATCTCCGTCCCGGCGAGTTCCTCTCCGGCGGGGAGGCCTGGAGTGCCTTTCGACGCGGAGAGATTGATGGCGCCGACTACGGTGTGTATGGAACGGAGAATTGGGGCGCGGGCGAGATTCGCGGGAACACAGTCAAGGACCTTGCCGCATTGAACAAAGTCGAGACGCTGCCATGGGATGTTTGGGCACGCATGGAGGAAGCGTACAAAGGGGAGACGGGGCCGGAGTACGATGCACTCCTCGACGAGCTGGCCGTTGTCTGTGCGTCCGATGATCCGGTTGCGGCAGCCGCTCTGTACGCCCGCGCTGAACTCACGGTGCCTCCAGATCTCATTCGCTGATGCACTCGAATCTATCCGGCCCGCCGGGCCGAAGAAACGGTTGCCGGCCGACGTACGAAGGGATTGCCCGGTGTGGCGATCCCGCATGGGTTTCCGGTGCTCTAAGGGCAGGTCGGCACTTGGGCGGCCCCAATCCGCCGAGTGAGAGAGTTAAGCTATCGGAGAAACAAGATGGATCTGACGAGTGCCGCCGTTTATTTCGAGTCGCAAAGAGAACTTCATTTGTTGGCGGCAAGGATTGCAGGCTGCGGGCCGTCTCGGACTCGCCCCGGACGGAGGCGCTCCAACGCACACGGCGACGGGATGAGGTAGGTGAGTGACTCGATGTGGAACGCCGCGTTTAGGAAGCAGACGGCTTTCTTGAATGAGGAAGCGAACGCGGTACTGCTGGTGGCGCGCGGTGAGGCGCTGCGCCGAAATCAATACTACGTTGGGGTTGAGCACGTCCTACTTGGCCTCACCCGTCAGGCAGGCGCACGTCCGTCGGTCGTCACAGTCATACTCCGCGGCCGTCATGAGGAGGTAGCGAGACAGTTAGGCGAGTTCATGGCTGGCGCGGAAAGGGTGCCGCCCGAAGGCTTTTTCCTGACGCCCCGCATGGTGCACATCCTGCGTCTCGCGCCGGGGGAAGCGGATCTGCTCGGGCAGCGCCGTGTCGGTCCTGAGCATTTGCTTCTGGCGATTCTAAGAGAGGGACGCAGTATGCCTGCG
>DAINCT010000096.1:4639-10648 GCA_036732245.1 Chloroflexota bacterium
GGCATATTGCAGCTGTCTCACATTACGTTGGAAGAGTCGCGTGTCGTGGTGGAGAGGATGAGCGCGCAACGAAGATACTGATCGTGTTTTGCGCCCCGAACGGAGTCGATGTAACGGTCACAGCGCAACGGACATTTGGATCGCCCCGAGTGGCAATCCGCCCAGGTCTTCCAAGCCCGCAAGGTTAGGAGCTGGCTCGAGCCGTCCCTCAGGAGGCAAACGCAGTGCTCTCCGGATATGGCGCCAGGCTGCGCTACCACTGCTTTTAGTTGGTGACTAGAGGTCGACAGTACCAGGGAAAGGGAAAGTCGCCGCCGATCAAGAAAGAGTGCCCAAGGCGGAAACGTCATCCCCACCGCCTTCTCCGGTTGACCTGAAGCGTCGTCGCAGCCGCAGCCAGAGCCAAGCCACTCGCTTTTCTCGCCCGTCGATCGCAGATAGCGCGCCCCCGGCCTCGTGCGCGAGTAACTGGCCATCGGCATAGTCTGCGTTACTTTGGCCAGCGTGCCGTGTTCTAGTTTGTAGATCGGCTGAGAGGAGGGAGCGTGATGCTCCAGTTGCGTTCTCGCGGACGGAAGATAGCGTCAGTCGATCGATTACTAGATGCAAATGATGACGACCTCGCGCTTGCGGCACGGGAGGACCGCAACGCCTTTGGCATTCTGTATGAACGATACGTCGACCGCATATATGGATACTGTCTCATTCGACTCCGCGACCGTGCAGCCGCAGAGGACGCCAGCAGCGACGTTTTCCTGAAAGCGTTCGCCGGCGTGAACAAGTATCACGGCGGGAACTTTGCCGCCTGGCTCTTTCGGATCGCGCACAACGCCGTGATCAGCATCCTGCAGCGAGAGCAACCACACAGCCCCCTCGAGGCGGGAAGGGAACCGATAGATGGAGAGCCCACGCCCGAGGAAACCGTCCTGAAACGTGCCGAGCGCGAGGAACTGATTGCGGGGATGGCCCGCCTCGGTGATGAGCAGCGCATCGTGATCGAGCTCCAGCTTGCCGGATGGACCGGTACGCAGATCGCCGAAGCTACCGGCAAGAGCAGCGCGGCGGTCAAGATGCTTCGCTACCGTGCGGTCAGCCGGCTCTCCGCGTTCTTGATTAGCGCCGACGGCACCAGGGAGTTTAGCAATGATCGATGAAGATCAGCGAGTGGAGGCGCTGGAAGTCTACTGGGCGGAATTGGAGCACAGCAGAGATGTCATTCCTCCACACAGCCTTCTCCCCGAGCTTGCCAGGACTAGTTATCGATTGCACTCGGCGCTCCGCGCGCCAAAGGCGCGGGACGAATTCAAGCGGCAGCTCCAGCAACGTCTGAATGCTGAGCTTCATCTGTCGAGCAGCGGAGGGCCCAGACGCCTCAGATTGGGAGTTCTGAAAATATCTCACCGCTGGGGCCTGGTCGGTGCAGTAGCCGTCCTGGTCCTCGTGCTTGTAGGTGCTGCTTTACTTACCCGACGGTCTCACTCGGCCAGCGCCCAAGAGATCATCCGGAAGGCTCAGACTGTTGCCGTGGCCCCCTCGGATGCGGGTATTCATAGCTTCAAGATGACATTGCAGGGAGAGATCTGGCCGGCTCGTTCCGGGTTGGGCGGTTTCGCATCGATCACTGGGGCAATCCGCATCGAGACTACATACCGATACCAGGTTCCAAACCGATGGCGCATCGAGCGAAGCTACCTCACCATGCCTCCGGGCCAGCTCGTTCGAGATTACTACCATGCCCCCGATTTGGAGGTCAGCGATGGCAGAACCTATACGGCCTACGATGCCAGTACTCACACTGTCACCACACAGCACGCCCTCTATCCCGGCCAAACCGGGATCTACGATGTCGCACCTTTTGGTATCGGTGTGACCGACCTTGCGAATATCCTACGCAACAGCGGCCGCTGCTACTCACCGTCTCTCGACGGCGAGGGTACCGTCGCCGGGACATCTGTCTTTATCGTCGATCTTGGCGCCTCGCGTTGCCCCTCCAACTCCTCGCACGAGCTGGACGGGCGGCGGGTGCTCTGGATCGACCGCACCACTTCTCTGGTGCTCAAGTCCGTGCTGTACAGTGTCACCGATACCGCTCGGCCCTACATCACCGTCACGACCACGGAAATCAAGTACGGCGTGTCGATTCCCGGCTCAACCTTCTGCTTCAGGGCTCCTCCCGGGCGGCCGGTCATCGGTCCCACCCCTGTGCCGCTGCCGCTAGGTGCGTCCCTGTCTCAGCTCCGTCATCTGCTCCCCTTCTGATCTTCGTGCCCACCCATGTCCCTGCGAGGCTTAAATCGTCCGCACCCCAGGTGGGAGCCGGCGGTCCTCCCATCATCACAGTCAACTATCAGGACAGCAACGGCGTGGACTTCAGTGTGGTTAACGGCCCAGCCGGGTGCTGCCTCGCCTCCGATGCCCGCAAATACGGTGGGGCGACGTCGCTACCAGGAAGTTTGACAGCCCACCTGCTGAACGTCCAAGCGGCGTTCGGAGGGCCGATCCTCTGGTGGGAACAGGATGGCACGTACGTCGCGGTTTCCGGTCCCCACCTGACAAAAGACGACCTGGTCAAGATTGCTTCCAGCATGTCCGCGACAGCCGTCCCGTGATAAACATGGCCGTGAGGCAGGAGGCGGCGGCGCGTGGTCCGACGTTGATGATCAAGTCTGGAGAAGAGCCATATAAAGCGCAGGATTGCCGACATCCTCCTGTACCCGCGATCCACTTAGATAGAGCGACTCATGTGCAGCCCTGAGCCGCCGCGTTACCATCCAGCCCGCGCGAGTGTTATATGAGTAGGCCCGTTCTCGGCACTATCCAAGTACCTTCATGTTGTTGACACGCCTTGAAGGAGAGTGCCATGCCCCGTCTGTGGACATCGTTCCTGCTGACTCTTTTCGCGCTCGGCTTCGTTTGTGCCAAGCCTGACCCTGCAAACGCAGCCGGAGATCCTGCTGCAGCGCCTCCTCGGCAGATCGTCAGACAGTACTTCGCCGACTTGAACGCTCACCGTATGCATGCGGCATGGCTCCTTGAAGCGCCCTGTGGGGTCTCCTTCTCCGTGCCCAACGGTCCGGGCGCACCGGTGGGAAGCGAGGGTTATCCCGGCAAAAGCGCATGGTCTCCACAGAGGGGCAAGTATGCGAAGCACCCCCTTTTCGCCTCCGCCACCGTCAAACGAATCAGCCGCCTTCATATCCCTATCCTCGAGCGCAATCACGTCCTGGCATTCGGAGTGGCTGGTTGGTTTCGGTTCGATTACTCTGCAGTGGCCTCTAACCCTACTTTCAACAACAAGCACACAAGTGGCTTCCATGTGATCAAGATTGGCATGTGGAAGTGCAACGGCCGTTGGGGCATCGAGCCGAGCTACTGGTTAATTGCGGGTGGTGGAGAACTGAACTGGAACTAGTGAATTTGTTCGTTCAGCTTTGCGGGGTGGGTAAGGGGCGCGTTCTAGGCGATGGAATCTTCGTAAGAGGAAACCATGAGAGATCCGATGGTGCTGCCGCTGCTCTTGCTCGCGACCCTCATTCTTGCCCCATCAGTCGATACTCGGACTGCTCCCACTTTTGGCGTAGGGAGGACGGCCTGTAGTGGAACCTCGCCGCAGACGACCGTACGTCAGTATTCCAGGCGGCCGTTCGACACAAGGCGAATCGTGCGCTGTCGTGCTTCACGCCACGTACAAGAGGACTGATGCAACAGAATCTCGAACCCGACTGGAGGAACCTGTCCAGGCATTCGTTCCCTGCTCTCCGCTCACACGCAGTCCCAGCACGTGCTCTTCCCGGCTATGCTGCCACGAAGGTCGAGCCCTACGCGGTGGCACGGGTTGTCGCCGACTTCTTCGCGCGCTACTACCACGTCTTGAAAGGTCTGCTGAACGGCAAAAATCGGCGCTTCATCTATGTGGTGAAACAAAACCGTAGTTCCCCCTGGCGCATGGCTGCCATTGGCTCCAGCCCATAGTCAGGTTTTCCAAGCAGTCCTCCCACCGCGTCAAGCGAACGCACCGCCGTGATGGAGTTCGTCGCGATGAACGTGTTGTCCGGCAAGGCTTTCTGGGCGCCCACTAGCCTCGGTGGTTTCCAGTCTCGCCCAAGCACTCACACAACGCTGTTCCGCTTGTATGCGACGAGGGCCTAGGTGAAAAGAAAACCGCAGGGCGGTAGAGGGTTTCGCTCTTTACATGTCCAATTACGGTTGCGGGTGCAGCTTCGACCAGGTCCTTCCGCCATCGATCGTGTGGAGCAGATCGGCGTTGCATGAGGGCGACGGGCACACCCTCGAGAGCCCGGCGATCCAGCCATCGTGGGTGTTGATCGGATCGACTGAAGACGCTGCCAGACTGTAGGGCGCCAAGACTCGCCGCCAGGAGTGCCCACCGTCCGTCGTGATGCCGATGCCACCGGCCCCAGGTCCCGCTCCAGCACCGAAGGGAATCCAGCCGTAGTGGCTGGTCACGAACATGGGCTGCTCAGGGAACCCCCCGGAGCTTCGTCCGGTATCCCACCAGTCCTGTGAGGGCAAGAGCTGGGTAGTCCACAGTTTGCCTCCGTCGAGGGTCCGATAGAGCGTGTAGTCGCCGCAGCCACCCATGGAACAATTGCGGAGATCCGCCCCTCCTACCGCCCAGCCGCGCCGAGCATCCAGCATCCCGACCTGCATTCATCTACAGTGCTTGGGGAGAGCAAGCTGCCTCGTCCAGGTCCTTCCTCCATTGATTGTGGCGAATATCGAACTGATGCAGGAGCGCGCGTCGCCGCCGCCCAGCCAGCCGTGCTCCCGATTCGCCCACGACATAGTCATCAGCGAGAGGCGTGGTGCCGCGGGCAGCAGACGCCAGGTCATACCGCCATCGACCGTCGCGTACAGGCTGCGCGAGCAGATGCTTTTGCACGGTATCTGGCTGTGAAGCAGCCAGCCGTGGAGGGAATCGACAAAGGTGATAGCGTAGCCATTGGTGGTCGGCGCGACGAGACGGCTCCAGTGCTTGCCGCCGTCCCCCGTCCGAAGCAGAACCGTGTGACAGGGAGGCCGCTTCAGGCCGCCGCAGAACGTCGGGCCGACGGTGCTGATCCAGCCGTGGCGGTCATCCACGAACTGCATGGACGGTTCATTGAACGCCAGAGAAAGACGAGCAAGTCGCACCCAGGAACGGCCGGCGTCGGAGGTTCGCATGACGGTGACTGCAGTGCCGCGCGCGGCCAGGATCCAGCCGGTGCGGGCGTTCAAGAAGGATATGGCGGGATAGCTGATGGGGAAATGGACGGCTATTGCCCGAGGAGTGTCGAAGGCCGGCAACATCGCGGAGCAGGCAAAGACGTAGATGGTCAGCACACGAAATAGTGGGAGGCGGCGCAGCTTCATCGTGGTTCATGTATGGAACGTCTCGACGGTGTTGCCGGTTACCCGCAACACTCTGAGCACGAAAATCTCACCCTTTCGTGATCCTATGGGATGCTTTAAGGGTCTTCATGCGGCAGGCGCTGGCAAAGCGTGCAGGCCGCCACGTTCGGCCCGGCAACGAGATCGCGACTGCGCTTGTCAGCAACCAAACCGGAGGATGCAGGATGACGTCTTGTAAGCACGTGGTCGAGCTTCGAAACGAGGTAGACGGTCGGGATCGCAGATTCCTCGGTGCGTCCATTACCGAATCCGGCGATCTGTTGATTGAAGGACAGGATCTCGGGCCATCTACCTGGCCCGTATCAGGAGATGGCGAATACGAATGGTGGCGCACCATCAAAGCTGAGCATTTTGCCAACCTGCTGCGGCTACTGGACGCGCCAGCCGATGCAAGCTTGTTGCAGGTGCTGGCGACTCACTGGACCGGTGCCGCCTCGTACGAACTAGAGAAGCGTATTCGCGAAGGCGGCATACCGTCTGAGCTTTCAACGTGGTCCGGTTAGGGCGGCTCATTGTGATGAGAGCGGCTCCCACCTCGATGCTCCTGCCTCGATGCTCCTGCCTCAGTCTTTTACCGTGAGTGGGTGCATGAACCAC
>DAINCT010000097.1:0-10598 GCA_036732245.1 Chloroflexota bacterium
TCCGTCAGCGGCCGCCTTGACGCGCTCGAGCGCCTGCTCCAGTTCGCGTTCCCGCGCAACGAGCGTACCTCGCGCCAGCGAGCCCAGGAACCCTCCTACGGGTAGCGCCTGCTCCAGCGTCGAGGGCGGTTGGATCTCCGCTTTCGGAGCCGTATCAACACTTTCGTCGGCCCGCACCACTTTTACCACTGCAACCGGCTCTGCAAAGCCTTTGAGCATCACCATGCTTCGGGGGCGGTACTCCAATCCTTCCAGTCTGCGGGCCAGATGAACCACACTTTCACTGCAGAGGACCTCTCCTCGCTCGGCTATGCTGCACAGGCGTGCGGCCAGGTTGAGTGCTGCGCCCCGGTAGCCGCCTTCGACCGGAATAGCTTCCCCGGCATCGATTCCGATACCCACGTGCAAGGGCAGGCTAGGATCAGCCGCCAATGCTGCGGCAAATCGCTCCTGGAGCGCGGAACCTGCCCATAGCGCCTGGCGCGCCGAAACAAACACGGCCAGCGCTTCATCTCCCCGCAACTCGACGACCTCGCCGCCGTATGCGTCCACTACCTCATGCGCGAGTCCCGCGAACCGTGACGCCAGGCGCGCCGCCGCCGCGTCTCCGTTTTCCAGGGTGAAGCGGGTATAGCCCCGCACATCCGCGATGAGGAAGGTTCGAATCTCAGATGAGACCGCTTCCTTCTGCATTGTGGCCGAATCTTATCACGTCGGTGGCTCAGGACCTTGGAGCTCCCTGAGTGTCGAATCGGCGCGGAGTTTATCGTGCGGCGGTGTACGCTGGTGATGCCGGGGTTGCTCGGTAGTCCTCCTGTGCCTGGTGGGCTTCATCGATCACCGCTTGCAGAACCTGAGCCACTGGCTGTAGGTGCGGTTGACGGAGCAACGTGAGGTGAGTGCCGGGAATTTGACGGACCTGTACGGCCTGGCTGGACACGGTGTCCCAGCCGAGGAGTGCGGTATGGTCTCCTTCGGCTCCATGCGCGTTCGTGCGGAGCAACGTCACGCTGCCTGAGTAGATGGAGGGGCGGTACCGGAGAGTGGCGGTGAGCCCCTTGATGAAGAGTTGTACCATCTCCCTGATCGTCGGCAGGTGATACATCAACAAGCGGGACTCGGCGGGCACCACTCGAGCGATTGCAGCACGCTCCAGGAACGATTTTCCGATTCCAAGTACGCGCCTCACTCTCGGCGCTTTCGATTCCGCCACCAAATATTCGTAGTCTCGCAGGTACTCCCATACCCCGCCGAGTACCGTTTGGGCAAAAACGTTGAGAGACTGATGGGCGTGCAGGTAGTGCTGCAGACCGGGCGCCGGAGTATCGAGAATGACCAACATCGCAACCGAGTCTCCGGTTGACTGCAACTGTTGAGCCATCTCGAACGCCACCAGCCCGCCAAACGACCAGCCACCCAGGTAATAGGGCCCGGTGGCCTGGACCTGTCGGATAGCCTCGACGTATCGAGCGGCGATGCACTCGATTGTCCAGGCAGATCGCCGGTCATCCAGGCCAAGGACCGGCTGCAATCCATAGAACGGGCGGTCCGAGCGCATGGCGTGCGCAAGTTCGTAGTACGGAAAGACAGTTCCCAGCACGGGGGCAGCACAAAAGAATGGAGGGCGCGGTCCGGCCGGTTGGATCGGCACCAGTGCGCCGCGAGTCGGCGGTGACGATGCTGGGACGCTCAGTTTCGCCAGGCTTTCGACCGTGGGCGCTTGAAATAGGTCCGCCAGAGATACCTGAAGTCCCAAATCAAGCCGAATCTTCTCCAGAAGCTCGATCGCCAACAACGAGTTCCCGCCGAGTTCGAAAAAGTTGTCGCGGGTGCTAACGGTGCTGACATTCAGCGTGCTCTTCCAGACACCGATCAGCAGTTTCTCCACCGGGGACGGCGGCAGTACCTCATCGTCATTCCTGACCGGCTCGACCGGCACAGGCACGGGAAGTGCGGCCCGATCGACCTTCCCGTTAGGTGAAAGAGGTATGGCATCGACCGGAACAAACGCGGACGGCACCATGTATTCCGGCAAACTGGCTCGCAGATGCTCGCGGATGGAGGGGAGAGAAGGAGGTATGTCGTGAATTGGAACCAGGTAGGCGACGAGATTTTGATGGCCCCGGTGATCCGACCGTGCTACCACAACCGCGTCGTGTATCGCAGGATGATGGCGCAGGACTGCCTCGATCTCTCCTAACTCAACCCGGAATCCACGGAGCTGAACTTGATTGTCCAGCCGTCCCACGAACTCGATGCTTCCGTCTGGACGATATCGTGCCAGGTCTCCAGTCTTGTAAAGGCGATCGTCAGGCTGATCGGAGAAGGGGTGAGGAATAAAGCACTGGGCGGTCAGCTCCGGCTGGTTGAGGTACCCGCGACCGACCCCGATGCCACCGATGTGGAGCTCGCCAAGTACCCCCACCGGTACCGGTTGGAGAGCCGTGTCGAGCAGATAGGTTTCGACATTGTCGATCGGCCGTCCTATGGATGGCAGGATGTCTCGCCGGTTTGACCCTGGATGCACGATACCCGAAGTCGCCACGACTGTGCACTCGGAAGGCCCGTAATTATTGACCAGCTCAAACGGCATGGAGATGTCGGGCCGGGAATGCAAAACGTCACCACCCACCAACATGGTTCGCAAGACGGAGCTTTTCGGCCAGGAGAGCGCAAGTAGTGCTTCCGCCAGCGGCGTGGGGACGAAGGCTACGGTGATTTCCATCTTCAGAAGCCACGCCTGGAGTGCTTTCGGGATGCTACGGACATCATCAGGAGGAATGCAGATGCAGGCTCCGGCTGCAAGATTTGGCCAGATCTCCCAGAGCAATGCGTCGAAACCCAGACCCGCCAGTTGGGTGACTCGATCATCCACGGTAACGTTAAACGCTCGTACATGCCATGCCACCAGGTTGACCGCGCTCCGGTGCTCGATCGCAACTCCTTTTGGGTGGCCTGTGGTGCCCGAGGTGTAAATCACGTAGGCGAGGTTGGTATCCGAAACGTCAACCTCGAGCGGCGCTACGTCGTGCACAGTGGTCGGTGCATCGTCCACCAACAGGACGGAATGTCCAGCCGGAAGCCGCTTTTGCACCTCCTGGCACGTGAGGCAGACCAGAGCGTCCGCGTCGCGCAGCATAAAGTCTACGCGGCGCTTCGGGAGCTGAGGGTCGAGCAAGAGACACGCTGCTCCCGCTTTTGCCACGGCCACCATCGCAATCAACAGTTCGATGGACCGCTCGAGCGCGATGCCTACGATCGTCTCCGGACCCGCGCCCCGCTCCCGGAGGCGGCGGGCCAATCGATTGGCGCGCCGGTCGAGTTGTGCAGAGGTGATGTGCCGGTCTCCGCACCTTGCCACGATCGCGTCAGGTGAGCGCCGCGCCTGCTCTTCGAATAGGCTGTGGAGAGTCATGCCCGAGACGCGACCCGCCGTGGTCGCGTTCCAATCGAACAAAATCTCGTGGCGTTCCGGCTCCGGAAGCACGGAGAGCCTCTCAAGCGGGAGTTCGGGCTGAGCAGCCATGGATCTCAAAACCTGCTCTAGCTGTGAGCCCAGGCGGCGCACGGCGTCCTTGTCGATGTATTCCGGCGCGTACATGAGCTTGAGTACGAGTTCCCGGCCGGGCTGCACCACCAGATTGAGGGGATAGCTGGAATGTTGCTCGATGGTGAGCCGACCGATTTCCAGAGCGCCGTACCGAGTTGCAAGCCGATCGAGCGCAGAGTTGTCGAATACCACAATGGTGTCGAAAAGCGGCGTTCCCGTAGGCAGTTCGCTCCACCTGGTTACGTCGACCAAGGGTGAGTGCGCATGACGCTTGAGGTCGACCATGTTCTGACGAACGTGGTGCAGCAACGTTACGGTCGAGTCGGTCGGGCCAACACGCACCCGCAGCGGAAGAGTGTTGATGATGAGGCCTGCCAGAGAGCGGCTCAACGGGGCGCCTCTGCCACCGGAGCCAATCGTGACGCCGAAAATCACATCGTCACTTTGGCTGTAACGACTGGACAGGACTGCCCAGGCCGCCATGATCACTGTATTGAGGGTCACTCCCGACGAGCGCGCGATCGACCGCAATGCGTCTCGGACGTCGGATGAGAGCCGGACTTCCAGGCTCTCGGTCGCGCCCGGCGGTACGTCCCCTGGTAGAGCAATGCGCTCGGTACGCAAGGAGGTCGGCACGGTGAAACCGCGGAGTGTGCGGCGCCAATATTCTTCGGTGGCCGGCATGTCCTGCGCGTCGAGCCACGATACGAAATCCGAGTACGGTATCGGTATGGGAAGGGACACCGGCGCACCGTCACGGAGGCCGTTGTACAGCGCCATGACCTCGCGCACCACAAGATTGATCGATCGCCCGTCGACCAGGAGGTGGTGTCCGCTCCATATGATGCGGTGTTCGTCCTCGCCCAGGCGAATGACCGTGATCCGGAGCAATGGCGGGATGGCGAGGTTGAAGCCGCGAGCACGATCATTTGCCAAAAAGGCCGTTAGTTGGCGGATTTGCTCACTGCTCGAAAGCATACGCCAGTCGAGACATTCGAGAGGAACTGTGGCCTCTCGATGAACGCTCTGTACTGGTCCGGACGGACCGGACCAATCGAACGAGGTGCGCAAGATGGTGTGTCGCTGGACGACCCGTTGCCACGCCGCCTGAAAGGCCGGAATGTTCAATGGGCCTGTGATTGGCCAATGGGCCTGTCCGAAGTAGGCATCGAGCGCCGGCAGGTACAGGTGATGAAACAGCATCCCCGCCTGCATCGGAGTCAGAGGATAGCTCGCCTCAATCTCGGATACATTCACGCCGGCGTAGGTGCGGTCACTGTGCCGGCGTCCATCCAGCCAGAGTCATCGACCCATGAACTTGCAGGATCCAGATTGTAGGTGCCGGCGACGGAGCGCGCGTGTGCGAGCGCCGCGTGCAGAGGATTGATCAACTCTTCAATCGAAGCGGTGGCGTGCTGCAACCTACTCCTGGCAAAGGAAATCGGATCGAACACATGCATGGTTCGACCGGTGAGGGGCTTACTGTCAGGGTTAAGGCGGTAGTACTGATGGTCGCCGAGCAACATCCGGCACTGCTCACTGATGGCTTCTGCCGTGCTGTTAAGCGCGAGTTCCAGTAACGCACCCTGTCGCCTGGGGTGAAGCAGCCACTGCCGATATCCCCAGTTTTCCGTGCCGGCCTGTATGTAGTGCGGCACCTGTCCCTCACCCACGGAAAACAGCGAGATATCCGCCAGAACGTCCCGAGCATGTCCGCCGGGGGTGGAATGATTACGACGCTCATCCAGCACTCTGGTGAGAGCGAGCATACTGGGATCGTTGGCGAACAGTCCGCCATCCACGTATCCCTGGTAGACCGGCCATATCATCGGGGCAGCAGCCGACCTCAGGGCGATGTCGACGGCCAAGCCCTCAAGATACGCTCCGCGCTCCACGTCCAGATTGCTCAGGGATCGCGGTCTCCAACTGCGGTACGCAGGGTTCGATGCCTTGCTGTCGAGTTGCACTGATGCGACCAGCACTTTGTGCGGGAGATCCTTCAACTTCTTGTCGCGTAAACTCCGCTGCAGTTCCCGTCGTAACGAGCTGTTCGAATACAACGCGCCGGTCCCCACGAAACTGGCAACGGCGTGACGCGCTCGCCGCACGAACTTTGGCGACTTCTCCCAGAATCGAATCGCCTGGTCCAGACCGGTTGCCGTATCATCCTCGGCCGCCAGCATCATGGCACTGATCCCGCCGGCCGACGTACCGACGAAGAGATCGCACGCCGCCAGGAATCCCGGACGTACTGCCTCGAGCCTTCGCAACAGGAGGAGAGACATGAGTACATTCACGCCTCCACCGTCGATCGAGAGAATGTTATAGCGTTTCACAGTCTCCCCCGTCTTAGTGCATGTGTAGACAATTATGACCAGCATACATAATTGCTCGACTTGCTTGAATCAGTCGGCCAGCGTGGATCAATCTGTAGTGGTGGATTGTTGGCTGGCGAGTTCACCCGACTCGAATCGACCTCATCCGCGAGTCGGTGGACGGGCTCACCGGTTTTCGACGGGGCGTGCGCGCACTTCAACACCGGGTCGTTCACGGCTGGAGTGGCCCTGGTCGACGGCTACGTCGCCGGCGTCTGGCGCCCGGCCGTGGGAGGAATCGAGGCGACCGCGTTCCACCGCCTCTCGGACGACACCTGGGAGGAACTCGGGTGCAAACCCCGCTCGCTCGTGGCGTTCCTTGCCGACCGCGAACTGAAGGTCTACCGCCGTTACTATCACTCGTGGCGCACCCTGGCCGGGGCCGGGGTTCGGCTGATCTCCGGTGACTGAGGTGAACCCTCCTTAGGCCTGTTCTGCGCCGGGATCTTGGTCCGGGCCGCCTACTGCGCGGCCACGGTATCGACTCCACTGAGCGGGTCACCACCGAGGATGCCTGTGGAGCGATAGTGATCTTGTGCCGTCAGCCAGGGCAACACCGCATCGGCGGTAAGAGGTCGACTGATGAAGTATCCCTGGGCTAGCTCGCAATCTTGCGCTGCTAGAGAATTGAGTACCATCGCATCTTCCACGCCTTCGGCCACTACTTGAATGCCAAGGTTGTGTGCAAGGTCGATTACGGACCGCACGATGAACGCGCTGTCGGCATTCGCCATCACATCCGTGACGAACGAGCGATCGATCTTGACCTCGTCGATGGGGAGCCGCTTGAGGTAGGCGAGAGATGAATATCCGGTGCCGAAATCATCAATCGAAATCCGAACACCCAGATCGTGCAATCGGGTTGCAGTGTCAAGCGCTCGATCTGGATCGATGATGATCGCGCTTTCAGTTATCTCGAGCGCCAGATTGGCAGCACTCACGGACCAGCGCTCGAGACAGGTGCGCACGGTATCGACGATGTCGGGATCGTGTAGTGATCGCGTTGAGAGATTGACGGAGACGCGAATGTCTCTCCCCTCCCCATTCCATACCGAGATCTGACGCAGAGCTTCATTTATGACCCACGCAGTCAGAGGACGGATCAGACCAGTCTCCTCCGCCACTGGGATGAAAGTGTCCGGTGCCATGAACCCGTGGTACGGATGGTTCCACCGAACAAGCGCTTCGAGGTGCTCGGCACAGTGGCTTTCCAGATTGATCTGAGGCTGATAGTGCAAGGTAAGCTGATTTGTGGCGATGGCGGTCCTCAACTCACGGGTTAGCGCGACCCGGGTTGGGTTCGACTGCTCCAACTCAGGCGCATACATGACATAGCCATCACCACCACGCTTGGCGGCGTACATCGCGATGTCGGCGCGCCGCATCAGGACGGCGGGATCCCCGCCGTGGTCCGGATACAGCGCGATCCCGAGGCTGGATCCGATATCAAACACCTGCCCATCCAAGCTGATGGGCTCGTTCAGTACTGTGACTATTTGCTCGGCGGCGGCGATGGCGGCGCGTTCGTCCGTGGCCGGCAGCACGACCGCCAACTCATCACCGCCCAGTCGCGCCGCCGTGCCATGCTCGCCCACCGTGGCCTGCAGTCGGGCGCCCAGTGTTTGCAGGACCAGATCGCCGGAGTGGTGTCCGAACGTGTCATTGATATCTTTGAAGCGATTGAGGTCCAGGAAGAAGAGGGCGAGCCGTGTGTTGCCTTCCGCGGCTTGGGTCAGTGCGAGCTGCAGTCGGTCCCGCAGGAGCGTTCGATTCGGTAGACCGGTCAAGCCGTCATGCAGCGCCTGGTGCGTAAGGGCATCCTCGGCGATTTTCATTTCCGAGATGTCACGCGAGATCCCAAAGGTGCCGATTGCGTGCCCATCCGTGTCGTACATCGGCATTTTCGTGGTGAGGACCCAGCGGTCGGCACGCTCCGTCCACGTCTCCTTCTCGACCCGTCCGACGACTGGGATTTTCGTGTCTAATATCTGTCGTTCGTCGTGGAGGGCAGGACCCGCATGTTCGGCTGTGAAGAAATCGAAATCGGTCTTTCCAATGGCCTCTTCGGGGCTATTTAGCCCAAAGAGATCGGCCAGCGCCTTGTTGATCCGAAGAAAGCGACTGTCCCGATCCTTGAAGTAGATGTTATCGGGCAGATTGTCCATCAGTGCCTGGAGCAGATCTCGTTCCCGAGCCAGCTCAAGCTCGACCCTCTTTTGTCGGCTGATGTCCTGTACCTGGGAGACGAAAAACAACGGTGAACCGTCTGTATCGCGGACCAAAGACACGGTGAGCAGCACCCACACGATGTGACCGAGCTTGTGCAGGTATCTCTTTTCCATGTGATAGGAGGAAATCTCACCTCCCAGCGTTCGGCGCACGTAATCCAGGTCGGCAGCCAGGTCTTCGGCGAAGGTGACGGCCTGGAAAGTGGTCGCAAGCAGCTCCTGTTCCGAATAACCTACTATGTCGCACAGGGAGCGATTGACCTGCAGCCACCTCCCGTCGATCCCCACCAGCGACATCCCGATCGCGGCGTCATCGAATGCGCTTCTGAACCGAGCCTCGCTCATACGGAGTGCGGTTTCTGCTTGCCAGCGACCACTGATGTCGCGGCCAATGCCCTGTATCCCCGCCGGTTTACCGTGACGGTACGTAAGTTGCGTGGTTACTTCGACCGGGATTCGCTTTCCGTCTCGCGCTACCAGTTCGATCACATACGTCGTGGGCGGACCGCCGGCGAGCTTGTCCTCGATCATCCGACGTGCAATCTGCAAGTATTCAGGCGAAACCACGTCTGCAATCGTCATTCCGCTTGCTTCCTCGTTCGTATACCCGCTTGCCTGTTCTGCCGTTCGATTGATGGCCGTGAAGTTACCGTCTAGATCGAGCGTAAAGACCAGGTCATGCGCATTTTCGAAGAGTGCGCGGTAGCGTGCCTCACCCTCAAGCTGTCGCTCTTCCGCCAGAGCCTGTTCCGTAATATCGGTAGCGACCCCGATGACGCTTGTCACGGTCGCGAGTTCGAACACGGGAACGAAGCGCGTATCAAATGTGTGATCACTGATCCGCACCCGGTCAGTAAAACTCTCGCCTGCGAGCGCCCTTTCGATCCTCTGCAGGAGATCTGGGGCATGCTCATACAGTTGCCATATCGATCGGCCGACTAATTCTCCGGAACGTAGCCCGAGAGGCGCCAGGCCGGCTCCCTGGCTCAGCGTCACAGTTCCTTCACTATCGAAAGCGAAAAGGACGACAGGTGCACTCTTCATCACCATGGTCAGATGTTGAAGGTCGTCCGCCTCTGCGGGCATCCCACGGGGCGCGATGTGAAGACCGTGCATGCTCGGCTGCCTCGCTGCAGATGTAGGAATGGGGTGCCTCCAGGAAGTCTTGATCGAGAGGTACCGGCGGAGCGGCCCGCGACAGGAGGTTGTCACATCAGGTCACTCTATATTGGTGCGGCATCGTCGGCTAGGGCCGGGTGAGCCACTCTGGACAGGACCTTGGTCCTAAGCAGGGTGTTGGGTAATAGCGCCCACCCGATGAGGGCCTTCTGGATGTTTTAGGGCTAAACTAGAAAAACGCAAAGGCCGTTCCCTCTGTCGTCGCTCTCGATCTCACATGCCGCAATGGGGATGGGTGATGTTCGGCGCGCGAGGTGGATAAGGGGAGAGTGGTGCAACAGACAGATGCGCGCCGGAACCTCAACGTACGATGGACCGTGAACGGCAGCTCAGAAGATATGCGAGCCCGCGGCTTGAGGCGAGAGGGGGCGCTCTCCCTCGGATCGATGGCGGTCTGTGTGGGCTGCTTGCTGCTGCTGTGGGAACTCGTGACTCTCGCCGGCATATTTCCGTCGATCGTGCTTGCTACTCCTTTGCAGGTGTGGACTTCCTTTGGGACGGAATTGCAAAGCGGCAACCTCCTCTTCAACACCGCTGTTACTCTGCGCGAGGCATTGCTTGGCTTCCTCCTCGGTGCGTTGGTGGCTGGACCAGTCGGATACCTGGTTGTTCAGGTCCGGCTGCTCGAGCTGCTGATCACGCCTTTCGTGGCCGCGGCGCAGGGCATCCCCGCGGTAGCGATTGCGCCGATCATCTTGCTGCTCTTTTCCGGAAGTTTGCTGCCGAAGGTCATCATCTGTGCCGTCGTGGTCATTTTTCCGCTGCTGGTCACCACGATTACCGCCTTAAAAGGCGTCGGAGGCGACTACCTGGATGTGGCCCGCGTGTTTGGCGCCTCTCGCACTCAAACACTACTCGCAGTCCAATTGCCACTCGCCGCCCCAGTACTCCTGGCCGGGCTGAAACTCGGTGTAACTTTGTCGATCACCGGAGCCGTCGTGGCGGAATTCG
Source organism: Chloroflexota bacterium (assembly GCA_036732245.1). Lineage (GTDB taxonomy): Bacteria > Chloroflexota > UBA5177 > UBA5177 > UBA5177 > JANWJD01. The sequence goes on from DAINCT010000097.1 coordinate 10,284, forward strand.
TCGCGTCGGATGCGGGACTCGGATTTATGGTAAATACCGCGGTCAATTCGTTTGAGGTTTCGATCCGATATGTGGCCGTGCTCACGTTGGCAACATTAAGCGCGATCCTCTTTGGCATATTCACTCTGATCGAAAGGATCGTAGAGCAATGGGTAGATTTGTAGGGTCGCGCACGGTGGTACGACTGTTACTGGGAATGGCAGTCGCGCTCCCGGCCGCCAGCACGGCGTCGGCACAGTCTCACCAGTCGGCCTTGCGAGTAGTGACCTTGGGAGTAGGGTACGTGCCGAGCGTGCAGTTTGCACCGTTCTATGT
>DAINCT010000098.1:0-10562 GCA_036732245.1 Chloroflexota bacterium
CAACGGCAACAATTCCGAGATCGAGGTGGGAGCCGCGGCAGTGTCCCTGCTCGCCATTCTGGCCGATGTCTTCTTACGCGTGGTGGATCACTTCCTACCCGCCTCGCGGGCAGGCGCAACCCGGTAACACTCGGGCCCGCCTGCTATAACTAGTGCATTCATGACAAACTCTCTCGTCGTCCAGAAATTCGGCGGCAGTTCGCTCAAAAATCCGGAGCGAATCGCTGCTGTAGCCGACCGCATCGCGCGCGTCGCTCGTCACGGGCCCCTGGTGATCGTGGTGTCTGCCATGGGTGAATCCACCGATCATCTGATCGAGCTTGCCAGGCAATTGTCGCAGCGCCCCGATCGGCGCGAAATCGACATGTTACTGTCTACCGGCGAGCAGGTTTCCGCCTCGCTGCTGGCCATGGCGCTGCACGAACGTGGCTTCCCCGCCATCTCTCTCGCGGGTTGGCAGGCGGGGATCAAAACCGACAGTCGCTTCAGCGGCGCCCGCATTCGCGAGGTCAATGTCGAACGCATTCAACACGAGCTGGCCGGCGGTCGGATCGTGATCGTGACCGGTTTCCAGGGAATCGGCAACGAGACCGGCTGGGATGAAGTCACGACGCTCGGTCGCGGTGGCTCCGATGCGACCGCGGTAGCGCTGGCCGCCGGCCTCGGTCGCGTACGGTGCGAGATCTATACCGATGTCGATGGGATCTACACGGCCGATCCGCGCGTGGTGCCGGACGCGCGCAAGCTCGACGATATTACGTATGAAGAAATGCTGGAGCTGGCTCAGTACGGCGCTCAGGTCATGATGCCGAGATCCGTCGAACTGGCCCAGATCTGGAGCGTGCCTTTGGAGGTGCGATCCAGTTACAGTACAGAAACGGGCACCCGCATTGGAGGAAACATGGAAGATGTCAGTCGGGTCGCCGGCATTGCCCACCAGGCCGCCGTCGCCAAAGTCACCTTCGTCGCTCTGGTCGACCGCCCGGGCATCGCGCAGACCATCTTTGCCGCCCTCACGGCTCGCCAGGTACACGCTGACCTGATCGTGCAGAATATCGGCCATCAGGGGCGGACCGATCTCTCATTCACGGTTCCCGAGTCGGACATGGAGGCGGCCGGCGAGGCCGCGGACGAAGTACGCGAAAATGTCGACGCGCAGAGCGTCACGGTCAAGGGTGGACTGGCCAAGGTCTCCGTGGTGGGAGCCGGCCTCTCGTCCAGCCTGGAATACGCCTCGATTATGTTTGGGACCCTGGGAGACCTGGGTGTCAACATCGATATGATCTCCACTTCCGGCATCCGCATCACCTGTGTCATCGACGGTGACCGGGTGCATGAGGCCGTTCGGGCCTTGCATCGTGCATTCAGACTGGGAGGGGAGGACTCATGGTCGGCTACCGCGTAGCCGTTGCCGGAGCGACCGGACTGGTCGGTCGTACGATTCTCCGGGTCCTGGAAGAGCGGGAGTTCCCGGTGGAGGAGCTGGTGCCGCTGGCCTCCGAGCGGTCCGCCGGGACAGTTCTGCCATTTCGCGGTGGAGACGTTGAAGTTGGTGTCCTCGATGAAGACAGCTTCGCCGGCTGCGACCTTGCATTCTTTTCGGCGGGCGCCGCGGTGAGCCGCCGCTTTTCGCCACATGCCGCCAAACATGTGCCATTCGTGGTCGACAATAGCTCCGCCTTCCGGCAGGATCCCGCCGTCCCGTTAGTGGTGCCGGAAGTGAACGCTCACGTGCTGCGCGGCTACCGCGGCATCGTGGCCAATCCGAACTGCTCGACGATACAGATGGTGGTGGCACTGCAGCCCCTGCATGCGGCTTTCGGCCTGGAAAGCATTATTGTGTCCACCTATCAGTCAGTCTCCGGCACCGGGGCCAAAGGCGTCGTGGCGCTGGACCACGAGGTTCGAAGCGGGGAGCGGCATCCTGATTCGCCGTATCCCCATGCCATCGCGTTCAATGCCCTCCCACATATCGACGTTTTCGACGATCAGGGATGGAGTGGAGAGGAACGCAAGATGATTGCCGAGACGCGCAAGATCATGGGACTACCGTCGTTGCACATCGTCCCCACGACGGTCCGCGTCCCGGTGCGCGTGGGTCACTCCGAGTCGGTCTACGCCCGTTTCGCACATCCGATCGCCGTCGCCGAGGCAAAGAGTGTGCTTATGGGCGCACCCGGGGTCATCGTGCAGGACGATCCTGCCCGCAACGAGTACCCGTTGGCCCTCCAGGTTGCCGGCCGCGACGAAGTATTCGTGGGCCGTCTCCGCCAGGATCCGGAAGACGATCACGCGCTCCTGCTGTGGGTAGTTAGCGATAATCTTCGGAAAGGTGCGGCCACCAACGCAGTGCAGATCGGCGAGCTTGCCATGTTTCAACTGGTCGATCGAGGACGGGAAGCCCAATATGTCTGAGTGGGGCTTCACGACGCGTGCCATCCACGTGGCGCAGGAGCCTGAGCCGACCACGGGCGCGGTGACCACGCCCATCTTCCAAACCTCAACCTACGCGCAAGAGGACATTGGCGTCCACAAGGGTTTCGAGTATTCGCGCACCGATAATCCAACTCGTGCCGTAGCCGAACAGGTGGTGGCGTCGCTCGAATGCGGAAGGTATGGGTTGGGCTTTGCTTCAGGTATGGCGGCGGAATCGACTGTTATGCACCTGCTGAAGGCGGGCGACCATATCATCGCGGGTGACGATCTCTACGGCGGGACGGGGCGCCTGTTCACCCGTGTCTTCGAGAAGTTCGGCCTAGAGTTCACATACGTCGATCCCTCAGATCCGGCGCTGGTTGAGGCTGCGATGCGAGCCGAGACGCGGCTGGTGTGGCTGGAAAGCCCCACGAATCCGCTGCTCCGGATCATCGACATCCAGGCAGTCAGCGAAATCGCTCATCGCGGCAACGCAATCGTCGTGGTCGACAACACATTCGCGAGTCCTCTGTTCCAGCAACCGCTGACCTTGGGGGCGGACCTCGTGATCCACAGCGCCACGAAATATCTTGGCGGTCACAGTGACTTGGTGATGGGCATGGCCATCACATCGGACGATGATCTTTACGCCTCGCTCAAATTCCATCAAAACGCCGCGGGAGGTATCCCCGGACCGTTTGACTCGTGGCTACTATTGCGTGGTCTAAAGACGCTCGAACTCCGAATGAGGCAGCACGAACGCAATGCTATGGCCGTGGCCTGTTTGCTGGAGAACCGTCCCGAAGTGGCGCGTGTACTCTATCCCGGACTTCCCAGCCATCCGCAACACGAGCTGGCCGCACGCCAGATGTCGGGCTTCGGTGGCATCGTGACAGTCGACCTCGCCGGCGGAGAGGAGGCCGCCCGACAGCTCCTGCGGCGGACGAAGCTTTTTCAAACGGCGGAGAGCCTGGGCGGAGTGGAATCGCTGGCAGATCATCCGGCAATCATGTCCCACGCCTCGGTGCCGCCTGAGCGACGTACCGCGCTCGGTATTTCGGGTGGACTGGTGCGGCTTTCAGTCGGGATCGAGAATGAGGCCGACCTGCTGGCAGACCTTGAAGACGCACTGTGCCCTTAGGGGGCGTGGGGTATCCGCTCCCACACGAGCACGGCCGTTCGTTCCTTCCCTCCCCATGGAATCGGGTCGGTGCTGAGTTCGAGTCTGTGACCCTCGAACCTGAAGCGGCGCTCCTGTATGCCGCCTGCCCAGTCCGGGAAAAGGCTGACGTCGACCGCATGTCGAACGAGTTCTCCCTCCACGCTGTATCGTCCGGCGTATGAAATGAACGTCCGGGCCGCTGCCGCGAGCTGCTCGTCAGAGCCGGCCAGCAGATCGGACGTTCCGAGCTTCGGTCGTTCTGCCGCCGAGATGGCCACGCTCATATACCCATCCGCGGCGTACATGATGAAGCCGTGCGCGTCTGCTCCCAGCGGATAGGTCACGGTGCCGTCGGACAAGCGTCCCTCCATCGAGACGAGACGCCACGTTCCCACGAAGTCGGCTTCAAGCATGGTCGACCTCCAATCCGCCCTCGGTATAATTCAGCGCGTCTCACGTGCCCCCGTAGCTCAGTTGGATAGAGCATCCGCCTTCTAAGCGGACGGTCGTGGGTTCGAATCCCGCCGGGGGCACCACGACGGCCTGGCCCTACGATTATCCGACACATGATGCCGATGATGAGAGGTTGCGAGACAGCGACCGGCCCACACACGTCGAGTTTGCGGTTTGGTCTCGAGCCGTGTCGTTACCGCGGGTATCATGCAAGAGATCAAATGCGAGGCAGAGATAGGATCGCAAGGGGGAGGGATAGGTGAAGCGGAATCAGTGGGATGCTGACGCCCCACCCGAAGATCTGATAGTAGACGCTCTGGTCTATCGATCCCGCCTCATTGGCGCAGATCCAGATCTGGTGGTCTGGGGCGGGGGCAATACGTCGGCCAAGACAGTCGAGGAGGACTTCCGCGGCCGGAAGCGTGAGGTGCTGCGGATCAAGGGGTCGGGCACGGATCTCAAATCGATCGATCGAACCGGCTTTCCCGGAATCTTTCGCGACGACGTGCTTCCTTTGCTGGAACGTGACGACATGTCGGATGAAGAGATGGTGGCATACCTCGAGCACTGTATGGTCGAACCCGGTGGACGCCGCCCGTCGATCGAAACGCTCTTGCACGCATTTCTCCCCGCTCGGCACGTCGACCATGTTCATGCGGATGCGATCGTCACGCTCACTAATACGCCGCATGGGGAGCGCATCGTGCATGACGCCCTGGGCGACAATATCGCATTCGTGCCGTACCGGCGTCCAGGTTTTCAGCTCTCCAAACAGGTGTATGCGGCCGCTCAAGACAGCAGAGCCGTTGTGCTGGAGAAGCATGGCCTGGTCACCTGGGGAGATACCGCACAGGAAAGCTATAACCTGACGATCGAGTTGGTGGAACGAGCCGGAGCGTACCTGCGGGACAGAACGCCTGCAGGTGCCGAGGGAAACCGTTCCGCGCCATCCCAGGCCGATATATCGGACGTGCTCCTTCGCCTGCGAGGTCGGCTCGGGCACGTGATACTGCGAATCGAGACCGGTCCGGACTACCGCGCGATCAGCGATCGCGGCGACGTTCGAGCGATCGCGGCGGCCGGTCCGGCCACGGCGGATCATGTCCTCCGCATACGCCCGTGGACGTGCGTCCTGGACGAGGTAGATGTACGTCTGGCGGTCGATGCATATGAGGAGCGGTATCGTGCCTTCTACGCGCGTTACGCAACGGAAGATCTCCCCATGCTCGACCCGCTGCCCAAAGTGTTTCTCGTCCCGGGCTTCGGTCTGATCGCGGCCGGTAAGGATGCCAAGGACGCCCAGGTGACGGCGGAGGTCGCGCTCCACACCTTGCGAGTTGCTGCCACCGGGAGCGACGCGCTCGGAGCCTATGACTCGCTCGCCGAAGAAGATCTCTTCCACGTGGATTACTGGCCACTCGAGCTCTATAAGTTAACGACAGCTCCTGCTCCGCGCGAGTTTGCGGGCCGGATCGTGCTGATTACAGGAGCTGCCTCCGGGATCGGTCGAGCTGTCGCCCGGCACCTGGCCGCACTGGGGGCGCAGGCCGTCTTACTGGACGTCCAGCCGGACGGGCTGGCACGTACCGTCGAACAGATTGTCGAGGCGGGCGGGGCAGAGCCACTTTTGATCGCGGTTGACCTCACAGACGCGGACGACACGGCAGCTGCCGTGCGGTGTGCCGTCCATGCTTTCGGAGGGGTGGATGCGCTCGTCTCGAACGCGGGAATTCCTGCCGCCGGACTGTTAACGGACGTCTCTCCCGCCTTCTTTCGGCGTAGCCTGGACGTAAACACGACATCGCACTTCATCATCTCCGCCGAGGTAATGCGGGCCATGAAGACGTCAGGTCTGGGCGGAAGCATCGTGTACGTCGCCTCCAAAAATGCTTTTGGCCCCGGGGCAGGGTTCGGTCCATACAGCGTCGCGAAGGCCGCGCAAGTGCAGTTGGCAAGAATCATGGCGTTGGAAGGCGGTGCCAGCGGCATCCGGTCGAATATCGTCAACCCAGACGCCATATTCGAGGATTCCGGCCTCTGGTCCGAGGACGTGCGCAGGGAACGGGCAGCGGCGCACGGTGTGCCGGTCGAGGACCTGGAGCAGTTCTACGCCGGACGGAATCTACTGCACGCGAAGATCACAGGTCATGATGTCGCCGAATCGGTCGCCTTCCTCCTATCCGAGCGGGCGCGAGCCACGACCGGCACCGTGATCGCGGTCGATGGTGGCGTTGCCTCGGCCTTCCCGCGCTAGTCTCAGCAAGCATCCAGGTCCGGCCCTGCTTGGTTATGGTACGCTGCAGTTACAGCTAGGGGAGCGCGCAAGCGCTGAGAGTGTGGACTGCAACCACAGACCCTTCGAACCTGATCCGGATAATGCCGGCGCAGGGAACGCATCGGTGACTCCAGACCCCGCTCCCCCAGTTGTAGCGGGGTTATTGCATGGAGCAACCACATAGCATCGATCAAAGCGCCTTGGTCCTCGGTAAGGTATCGGCTGGCACGTTCTCGCGTGTCATCGCCCCGCACCTTGGCTTCCGCCGACCGGAAGTCCTGGTAGGACCCCGGGCCGGTATTGACTCCGGCATCATTGACCTCGGTGGTGGTCGGGTAATGGCCGTCACGACGGATCCATTCTTCATCGACCCGGCTCTTGGATGGGAGCGTGCCGCCTGGTTTGCGGTTCACATCGTGGCCTCCGATGCGGCTACTTCCGGCTTGAGACCGTCGTATATCACTGTCGACCTCAATCTCCCTCTCCGGATGACGGATGAGGAATTCGGCGAAATGTGGCGTGCGGTTAGCTCGTCCTGCGACGAGCTTGGCCTGGCCGTGGTTACCGGCCACACTGCACGTTACGACGGTTGTGAGTATCCCATGCTGGGAGGCGCCACCGTGATGTGTGTGGGTGACCAGGATGCCTATGTCGTGCCGAGCATGGCTTCCGTGGGTGACGCGGTGGTCCTTACCAAGGGTGCAGCCATCGAAACGACCGGCGTCTTCGGCGTCCGCTGCAGCGAGATCATCGCGCGATCCTGCGGCTCCGATGTTGCCCAGGCGGCGCGCGATCTGTTCTTCTCCATGTCGGTCGTGCGCGACGCTCAATTGGCGGTTGAGGCCGGCGTGCGGGAACGCGGTGTGACCGGCATGCACGACGCGACGGAACGCGGCGTGTGGGGAGGGCTGGTGGAAATGGCGGATGCTGCCGGAACCGGCATGGTGGTGGACGTGGATGCCATTCCCATCCGCCCCGAATCCCGTGCTGTGTGCCGGTTGTTCAACATCGATCCGTACTCCACCAGCAGTGAAGGAACGCTCCTCTTGACCTGTAAACCGCATGCAGTGGTGGCAGTGATCGATCGACTGGCCGGCGGTGGGATTGAAGCTGCTCGCATCGGCGAACTCACGCCGCTCGGCGAGGGCGTACGTACCGTACAGGGTGGCCACGAACGAACCCTTCAAGCCCCGGAGAGCGACCCGTTCTGGCCGGCGTTGCTACGAGTTCTGGAGACGTGAGCCCATGCACCGATTGACACCCGAGGAGCGTACGTCTTCGCTCGGAACCAATGGCGCTCAGCAGACCCGGCGGATGCCACTCCTGGAAATTCGCGACGTCTCGAAGACGTTCGAAGGAGCCGAAGGCACGGTCGAAGCGCTCGCCAACGTCTCCATGGCCGCCTGGGCGGGAGAGTTTATCAGCATCGTCGGCCCGAGTGGGTGCGGCAAGAGCACGCTACTGGAAATCATCGCGGGTCTGCAGTCGCCCACGTTCGGCAGTGTTTTGGTCGCCGGCTTGGGGGCGACCGTCAACGCCCTCCAGATTGGCTACATGCCCCAGAAGGATCTCCTGTTGCCCTGGAGGTCGATACTCGATAACACGATTCTGGGCCTGGAAGTGGCGGGTGCCTCGAAAAAACGTGCTCGTCAAGAGGCAATCGGTTGGTTTGCCCGGTTTGGCCTCGACGGTTTCGAGCAGCACTATCCCGCGACCCTCTCGGGCGGTATGCGCCAACGGGCTTCGCTCTTGCGCACCTTTCTGTCCGGAAGAGAGATTTTGGTGCTGGACGAGCCATTCGGTGCGCTCGACGCGTTAACCCGAGTGCAGATGCAGGAATGGCTGCTGGGTATCCACCACGAATTCCACAAGACGATCGTGCTGGTCACCCATGATGTGGACGAAGCCCTATACCTCTCCGACCGGGTATATGTGATGACTGCACGGCCCGGCTCCATCAGTAGCACGTTTGGTGTCTCGCTCGGTCGTCCACGTCAGTACGAGCAAACGGTGACTGAGCCCGCATTCACTGCTCTGAAGCGTTCCTTGCTCGAAACTCTCAAGCAGTCCACCCAGCAGGTATCGCTATGACACGTGGTCGAGGCGCCACGCTGCGCGCCATCCTTCGTTGGGCTCCATCACTGTTGGTCGTCGCCGGAGGTCTGGTGCTGTGGCAAGTCGTCACTGTGGTGCGCCAGGTTCCGAGCTATCTCTTACCCGGGCCGGTCGATATCTGGCGTGCCGGCTTAGACGAGCATGAACTCTTACTGACGAATGCGGTCCCCACGCTTGAGATTGCGGTCTTTGGATTTGGAATCGCGGTGGTAGTGGGTATCGCGTTTGCCATTGCCATTCGCTTCTCGACCGTACTCGAGGCCGCGGTCTACCCGATCGTCATCGTGTCGCAGACTGTTCCCGTGGTGGCGCTGGCGCCGGTGTTGGTCGTGTTGCTGGGTTTCACGATCCTTCCCAAGCTGATCATCGTGGCCCTTATCTGTCTCTTTCCCATCACGGTGAATGCGGTTGATGGCTTCCGCAGCGTCGACCCCGATCTGATCAAGTTGATGCGCTCCCTCGGAGCCGGGCGCTGGAGAATCTTCCGCACGGTCGAATGGCCCTCGGCCCTGCCGTTCATTTTTTCCGGGGCGAAAGTAGCGGTCACCTTCAGTGTGGTGGGGGCGCTCTTCGGGGAATGGGCCGGTTCATCCGAGGGCCTGGGATATCTGATGACTCAGAAAGAAAGCCAGTTTGACACCGGTGCCCTCTTCGCGGCGATAGCCCTGCTTTCGCTCATTGGCATCGGTTTATTTGCGGTGGTGTCAATAGCGGAGCGGCGACTTCTGCCGTGGTACTACACCGATACACGGCGGGACGCTCTCCACGGCAGACGGGTATAGCGGTTCGACCAAAGATCCTCATTTCGCGGCTGTGACGCCGCCTGGTTGAAAGGGATGATGTTATGAGAAAGAATGTTTGGACTATGACCGGTACGTTCGCCCTTGTGGCACTGGCTTTTGCCGGCTGGGTAACGGTGGCCACCGCGGCCAAAGCGCTTCCTACCGGGTCCGTGAGCCACGCTCCTGCCGTGCAAGCCGCTTCAATCGTGCTCGATTGGTATCCGAACTCAGACCATGGTGGCCTCTACACCGCCATGCAGCGCGGGTACTTTGCCCGGCGCGGTGTTATCGTGACTCCGCGCGTACCGTCGGATACCAGCGCACAGATCCGGTTGGTCGCGGCTGGAAAGGCGGCGTTCGGGTTCTCGTATGAGACGGACCTTCTGGCAGCGCGTGCCCACGGTGTGCCGGTGCAATCGGTCATGTGCGTGATGCAGCATCCGCTCAATACCGTGATGTCACTGCGAAGTGCGCACATCACTCGTCCGCGTGACCTGATCGGCAAGCGTATCGGAATGGCAGGGTCTCCCAGCGATGTTCCAATCGTCAGCGCCATGATGACGCATGACGGCGCATCGCCGTCTCGAGCCCACTTCGTGAATGTGGGGTACAATCTGCTTCCAGCCCTACTGTCAAAGCGAGTGGACGCGGTCGTGGGGGTGTACTGGACCTGGGAGGCGATCCTGGCCCAGATGAAGGGCCACCCGGTGAACACGATGCGGGTAGAGCGCTGGGGTGTCCCGAACTACTGCGAATTGGTACTCGTCACGTCCAACTCCGTGGCGCGAGACCAGCCTGCTCTGGTTCGCAATACCGTGCAGGCCATGCAACAGGGCTACGCCTATGCCGAATCCCATCCCGAGGCCGCGTGGAACGCGTTGCATGCCGCGGACAAGACGCTGGATCGTGCCGTGGTGCTACCGAGTTTGCGACTGCTCCGGCCGGTCGTCACGGGTGCGCCTACCATCGGCTGGCAAAACGGGACGCAGTGGAGTTTCTACGCCCGGTGGCTCACTACAAATAAATTGATTAGCGGCAATCCGGATGTAAGCCATGCCTTCACCGACAAATTTCTTCAACCCGGAGTGCGATAAGACCGACTCGTCGACCATCGCCGGCTGCTGCTCCCGTGCGGTGATTTGCAGACCGAGAGGTGTACGTCATAATCTCGAATTGTCTAGAGTAGAGGTGATGGCGTGGCCCACTGCTCTGCCGGGCAGTACCGGAGGTCTCGAGTGCACACTCAACGCGGATTGAAATTGCGCAGAGTCGACCCTGACCAGGTGGTTTCACGATACCAGGAGCTGCACAATCTGGAACGGACGGGACGGGAGTTTGGGATTACCCGCGAGCGCGTCCG
>DAINCT010000099.1:0-10517 GCA_036732245.1 Chloroflexota bacterium
CATCTGTGACCTGGACAAAACCCGGGATCAATCGCCACCGCGAGCCGTATTCGGCGGTTCTCGGCAGTTCGTTCAAGACGCGCTCCTCCCCGGAAATGGCAGCGGTCACAGCCTCGTCGAGGGTGAGGTCCGGGCTGGTGAGCGGTGGATGGAGATCGAGCAGTGCCGACTCGACTGGATCGTTCCTCCGCAGAAACTGGGTGATGAGTTGGCTCGTGCGTGCATCCACCAGCGTATGACGGCTGAACCGTTCGGCCTCCGATTTCTTCCCGGTCGCATCTATATCCGCAGCCGGCACGATGGTAAAGACCCACAACGGATGTTCGGAATACAGGGTGACGCGCCTCTCGCCCTCCACCAGTCGGTAGCGACCCTTTTCGGTGTACGATCCCGACGAAATTGAGACTTCGGTATCGTACAACCCGTCCGGCGGGATGTCAGCGGCCGACAGCGCGGATTGCCAGGAAATTGCGTCGGGAGGAAGCGGGCCTGGAGTAAAAATCCAGCCAAAGGGTTCTAGGTTGGTAAGGGAAGGAAGGTCGGTTGTGTCAGGCATGGGACCGACAATCGGGACGTTCATGCCGGCACGTCCTCAAGTTGACACAAATCGTCGCATGACTTACAGTTTGGCTGAAGCCTATTGACGCAAGGAGGCTGATATGGCTCATGGACGTGACAAGCCTGGCCGCGAAAAGCGGAAGGTAAAAAAGGAGAAGTCAACCGGCTCGAAAGAGACCCGAACTTCCGAGGTCCTGCAGCACGTGGCGCAGCATGAGAACAATGCTGAGGAACGTGTGTAGGTCTCGAGTGGCTTAGTAAGAAAGAGGATATCGTGGACAACCTTCGAACCATCATGATGGTGGCAGCCGCCATTGCGATCGCCATTGTGGCGTGGATTGTGATCCAGTTCGTCACAGCAATCATCATCAAAGTCGTGAGTTTTGTACTGTTTCTCGCCGTTCTGTACGTCGTCTTTTTGTTCGTGCGCTCGACGCTCCGTCATCGCGGCGAAGCTGTCTAGGCTCGCACTTCGACGTCAAGAGGTCCCGGAGCAATCCGGGACCCTTTTTATGTGGTAATTCAAGCCTACTTCACGAGCAAACCCACCAGGTAGACGGTGATGACGCCGCTCGCCATCGCGAGTAGCAGATTCCCGGTCCGCAGAGATACCGCACCCGTCACCAGAACCGCGACCACGCCGGAAACGCCGTGCGCGATGACTGCCGGTGCGATGATAGCCGCCAGCACGCTGCCGGGAATGTGCTGGAGCCAGCGCTCTACGCGCGGCGATGGTGAGGTGAGACGCATTAACCACATGCCGCCGGCCCGCGTACTATACGTGACGATCGCCATGCCGACGATTGTGATAAACGCTTCACTCGTCATCCAGCACCGCTCCCGTCACCGTGCCGCTGACGGCGCCACACACGATGTACCAGGTACCTGGCAGCAGATGCCAGGTGATGAGCGCCACGCCGGCGCTGACGAGCCACGGCCAGAGGTCGGAGCGCCCGCGCCACATCCCGATCAGAAGCGCGGTGAAGATGGCCGTGATGGCGAAATCGAGTCCCCTTCGTGACAGGTCTCCCAGCGCCGATCCTGCGAGGTAGCCGGCTCCGGTCGAAGACACCCACGAGAGATACATCAGCGATCCGGCCCCGATCAAGAACGCCCGGTCTCGTGCCCCGGCTCGAACCCGACCCATAGTCAGGGCCCAGCTCTCATCCACCATGAAAAAGAGGGAACCATAGACTCGCAACCGCGATAGATCGCGGAACCAGGGTCGTAGGGCGGCGCTCAGGAGCACGTGGCGAAGGTTGACGATCAAGGTTGTCAGAACGATGGCCGCGATTGGAATTGGGAATGCCCAGAGCCCGACTGCCACGAATTGTGACGCACCGGCAAAGACGATCGCACTCATGAGGAGAGTTTCGACCAGAGTCAAGCCGGCATGTCGCGCGAGGACGCCGAAAACCGTTCCCACCAGGAAGACACTGGCAGCCAGGGGTAGACCCTGGCGGGCCCCCGAGAGGGCGCCGGAGCGGGTGAAGATCGGATCCTGGGGCGGAGCGTCGACACGCTCGGTGGTAGACACAATACCTCCATCCTACGCGCAGGCGAGTATCGACCACGGTATGCTGAAATCAGGCTCAAGTACAACGTGTGCCGTCTTCGAGCGGCCGGGGAGGGACCAGAATGACGACCACTTCGCGTGCCCCTCGGACAGATCGAGAGGTCGTGATCGACGAGTTGCACGGCCAGAAAATTGCCGATCCATACCGCTGGCTGGAAGACGGCGACAGCGCGGCGACCAAGGACTGGGTCCAACGCCAGAATGCATACACCGCGTCATTGCTCGAGGCATTTCCCGGTCGAGAAGCTATCCAGACGCGCCTGACTGAACTGTACTCGGTCGGCGGAGTCGGAGCGCCGGCCGTGCGGAACCACCGGTACTTTTACCAGCGACGGGACGGCCGCCAGAATCAGCCGGTGCTCTATGTCCGCGAGGGGCACGACGGCACTGAGCGCGTGCTGTTGGACCCGAACGCGGCCAGTGCCGAGGGAACGGTGGTGCTCGATTGGTGGTATCCCTCGACCGACGGGACGCTGCTGGTCTATGGGTACTCCAACGATGGCAACGAATGGAGCACGCTTCACCTCTTGCAGGTCGATTCGGGCCAGATACATTCTGATCGGATCGAGCGGACGCGGTACTCGTCAGTCGCCTGGCTTCCCGACAACAGCGGCTTCTACTACACCCGGTATCCTCGAGTGGGCGAAGTAGCCGAGGGAGAAGAAAACTACTGGAACAAGTTTTTCTTCCATCGGATCGGCACGGACCCAGTGGTTGATCCTGAGATTCACGTGACAGACATGGAACGGGAAGACATGCCGTCACTGTCGAGTTCACGCGACGGTCGGTACCTGGTCGCCACGATCTTCAAAGGGTGGGAGCGTTCGAACCTCTACGTGCGCGAGTTGGCTCGAACCGATGCGCCATTCCTGCCGGTCGTCGAGGGTAAGGATGCACTCTTCGGTGCCGTCGTGGATGGCGACACCCTCTACATCCATACCAATCAGGATGCGCCGCGTTATCGTGTCTTCCGCGTCTTGGCGGCGCGGCCCGCTCGTGAGGAGTGGGAGGAATTGATACCCGAGCGGGTAGACGCCGTGCTCGAGTCATTCACGTTGGCCGGCAACTACATCGTAGCCACCTATTTGCGCAATGCAACGTCCGAGGTCGTGGTACTCGATCGCAGCGGGCGACACGTGCGCGATGTCGATCTGCCGGCGCTCGGTACCGTCACGGCACTTAGCGGCAATCGCGACAAACCCGAGGCATTTTTAGGATTCGAATCATTTACTGTGCCGTCAACGGTGTACCGGCTCGAACTGGAAGAGGGAACGACTTCGGTTTGGGCGTCAGTCCAGGCGGACGTGCGAAGCGACGACTACATGGTGCATCAGGAGTGGTATACCTCGAAGGACGGCACACCGATATCCATCTTCCTCGTGCATCGGAAGGATCTGGACCGCTCGAAACTTCAACCCACGCTCCTGACGGGATACGGCGGCTTTAACGTGAACCGTACGCCCATGTTCTTTCGGAACGCGATGCTTTGGCTAGAACACGGAGGCGTGTACGCGCTGCCCAACCTGCGCGGCGGCGGCGAATACGGAGAAGAGTGGCACCGTGCCGGTATGCTCGAGCGCAAGCAGAACGTTTTCGACGACTTCAGCGCGGCGGCCGAGTATCTGATTCATGAGGGGTACGCCGATCCCTCCTGCCTGGCGATCTCGGGCGGCAGCAACGGAGGGTTGCTGGTGGGAGCTGCTTTGACGCAACGGCCGGAGCTCTTCCGCGCCGTGGTCTGCCAGGTCCCCTTGCTCGACATGTTGCGATACCATCAGTTTCTGATTGCCCGTCTCTGGATCACTGAATACGGGTCAGCCGAAAGCCCGGAACAGTTCCCGTTCATCCATGCCTATTCGCCGTATCATCATGTGCGCGAAGGCGAACGTTACCCGGCGATCTTGTTTACCACCGCTGAATCCGACACCCGGGTGGACCCGCTGCATGCCCGAAAGATGGCGGCACTGCTGCAGGAAGTCAACGCTTCGGAGCGACCGACTCTGCTACGGGTTGAGACGAAGGCCGGACATGGTGTTGGAAAACCGATTACAAAGGTGATCGAGGAGCAGACAGACGTCTGGAGCTTTTTGTGCTGGCAGTTGGGGGTCGAGGTTTGACCTCAAACATTGATCTGGCCGGTCACGCACTGTAACTTCGAGCGATAGAAAAAGCGCGGGTGAGGCAAATCATGCCTCACCCGCCGCTGGGTTCAGGAAGAGATTGGTGGCCGCGTGGTTAACGCGGCCACCCGAGAGCTATGAGCTTGGAATCGTGACGGTGTAACACTTACCGCCGTTGTTGTCGGTCTGGACGCCGGTACTCGAACTGGTGACAACCTCGAACGAGTAGGTCGTGCCCGCTTGAATGCCGTTATCGCCGACCGTGCCGGGCATTTCGTTGCCCTTGACCTGAATCGTGTGTGCGGTCGTGCCCGCGCCGAGATCCTGCGTGGCGACCTCGACAAGGCCGGAGCACGAGGTGCCAGGACCGAACAAGACCGAGCCCTGGCCGGGCGCGGTACTGGTGAAGCTCACCACGAACGAGGCTGACGATCCCGACGATCCGTGCGCTGTCACGATGGGGGCGATGAGCGTGTTGGGCGTGGTCTGCGCCGCGAGCCATACTCCACCGAACGCCTTTATGCCCTGTCCGTGGATGTCGCCTGGCGCTTTATCTCCGACGAAGGTGTAGAGCGGCGCCTCGCCGTAATTGACCTGGTTGATGCCGTCCGGACGGGCGATGACCTCAAATGTACCGGTGACGCCCGGTCCTTCCACCGCGTCAGTCGTGGCGGTCGGGACCGTGAGCGGGAACCAGAACTTGAGGCAGTTACCGGTGCACTGCAGCGGCTGTCCGGCGATCTCCGAGGTCAGGAAGTAAAGGGTATGCCCGTTGGAGTCAACCAGAATAGGCCCAAGGGCAGGATTGTTCGCAACGGTTGCGACGGGAGGACCAAGTGTCGTGCTTGCGCCCGCAGCAACCACGCGGATCTTGCCGACCATGCCGATTGGATCGTGGATCAAGCAGTGGTAGACATACACGCCGGGCTTCGTGAACTTGAGCGTGAATGACGCTGTTGTGGGTATACCAGGAATTGCTGGCGCGGGCGCCGGAAATATCAAGCCGGAGTTCGTGAAGGTGGTGCCGTCGTAGGTGGGTCCCCCGGCCGGTGTAAACGCAGCTGGGCTAGGGAAGTCGGGGTATTTGCCGTCGGGCGCAAAGGTGACAGTATGTGGATCGATCATGTCCGTGTTGGTCCACGTCACCGTATCGCCCACCGCGATGGTAAGTTTGCCTGGTGCGAACCGCATGATCGACGCCATCCCGACGCTCGCGCCTACGTGCACGTTGTAGTTGGTTGAGCCGTCGGCGTTTTTCGTGGTCGCCGGTGGTGTGGTCTGGAGCTGGCTTCGCAGGGTGTTTCCCTGGCCTAGATCCGTCTGTTCCGCGACGGTGGCCGCCTCGTTGTAGTCCGCCTGCGTCAGCGGGTACGGCGTGCCGGCGGGTTGCACTACGACCGTCCCGTGCATGACAGGATGGAACAAGCACTGGTACTGGAATGTACCTGCCTTGGTGAAGTTGAGCGTGAAAGTACTGCCGGGTGTGACGATGCCGGAGTTCACAAAACCGGTGCCGTCATAGCTGGTTCCGCCGGCCGGCGTGCCTGCCGCCGGACTGATGGGCGGAGGTGCAGCCGCGCCCGACAAGAAGGCGACCGTGTGGGCATCACCGTTAGCACTCCAGGTGATACTGTCTCCCACGTCGATCGTTATCACAGGCGGGTAAAACGCCATACCGGTGACTGCCGCGTCGGGTGTGCCCGAACCGGCAGAGACCTGCCAGTTGACGCCGGTCGCGGCCGGTGAATTGGTGGCCGGTAAGGCGGCAAATATAGCAAACGCGAATGCACAGAGCGTGATCAAGAGTTGCCGGAAACGCATACTGAATCCTCCCACGAATAAGTTTTAAGCGGCTGATGGGTCGGCGTGCCGAACGTACGACGGTGATGCCAGACAATCACCACGATCGATGCGCACCACCAACGTCCGCGCGATTGGTAGCGCCAATAATGTACCACGATGCGGCAAAAGACGCGATATCTTCTTTGACATGCCAGAAAGCGCGGGTACCGAATATCGTTTCCGGCACGCTTCGACCGGTAATCAGCGCGCGAGCGTGTAGCAGGAGATGTGTCCGCTTTCGTCGGAGATATACAATCGATGCCCCGCGATCCGCGGGTACTCCCAGTGGATACCTGCCAGGTCCGAAACAACCGCCAGCTGGCTGCCCGTGGCGGGATCGTAGGCGATCACGCGATGAGCGGACGCAACGTACAGGACGCCACCGCTCAGGACCGGAGTCGTGCCTCCCGACTTCGAGGTCCAGGCACGATTCAACCGAAAGTGACCGGCACTGCCGCCTATGCGGTACCCGGCCAGACCGCAATCGTTGGCATAGAAGACCCACGGTACGCCCGATGGAGCTGTCCACGTCGCGGGAGCGGTGAGGATCTCGCACCCGCCCGGCGCCTGGGCGTCGAAGAGATCGCCGCCGAGGTGGCCTTTCCCACCTTGTCCGCTCAAGTCGTCGCGATTCAGCAGGCGAATTGCCGCACCGTTACACGAAGAGCACGCCGGTCCCTTTCCGCCCTGGGTCAGTAAGTGCCAGGTGTGACCGCCCTGTTGAATCGGGGCCAGGATGGCCGGACCGGTGCTTCCGAGGTCCTGGTCGGACGAATCGAGCGCCTGCTGGTTCGTCGGGGTGTACGAGTTCAGCAGCCTGGTTCCGGCGAGATTGAACTTCAAGATGCTGTCGCCCCAATTCCTCTTCCCGTCCCAGGGACCATTGCCGGTGACGAAGTACACTGCTCTGGAGACGGGATCGATGACTCCCTGTCCACGTCCAAAGAGGCCCGACCGTTCAGCTCGGCAGTAATTGCTTGCCCCGGAATCGCCGCCCAGCAGAGTATGGATGTTGCTGCAAAGCGAGTTGAAGACCTGTGCGCGACCGTGTACCAGGTCAATCGTGACCACGTGCCCCTGGTAGTGTCCCTGGTCGCCAATGAATCCACTGGTCGTCACGTAGAGGTGCGTGCCGGAGATCGTGGGCGTTGCCGATATCTTCTCGACATCGGGCATCAAGGTAACGGGTACCGGCCACCCGGATCCTCTGGTCTCCTGACCGGTGAGGGTACCGTAGCGGTGTACTTTCCCGTCGAGTCCGGGCGCATAGACCCAGCGACCGGTCGAATCGACCACCGGTCCCGCGGTGCTGCACCGGGAGGGGCCGGTGGTCGATTCACTCCAGCGGATCGCACCGTTCGAGGCATTGAGAGCAAAGAGCGTTGCTTTGCGGACCGGATCGCCGGTGTTGCAATTCGATCCGTTATTGGCAGCCAGTACAAAGAGGATCGGTCCTACTTTGCGCGTCCCGAAGTGAGCCAGGTAGGCAGGAGCCGAATCCGCGTTCGGCGCAATCTTCTGACGCCATAGCAGATTGATGTGCAGACGGGCTGGACTTCCAGTCGTTGACCGATCAGGTTGGGCACGTACCGACGCGACGCTTCCTGACAAGAAGGTCAATCCAAATATGGCCAGGAGAATCAATATTCGGCGCGCCATGTCGATTCCTTTCCGGTGCCACCTTGATACGCCATTGCCCACCAGGACTCGAACTCATGCACACCCGTCGCTGCACGACCTGATCCCGATTTACACAGTGCGCCCATGTATTTACAGACGGATGCCCTCGAACAGGTCCGATTCCGGTAACCGGCTCTCGACCCGAGAGGCGCCGAGGATGAAGTATTCGCGCCCGAGCACGTCGACCGCGACATCTTCTGGGGCGGTAAAGTAAAAAAAATCCGGCATGATTTGCGTTTTATAACATCGCATGGCGGCGATCTTGGTATGGATGGTAGTGCGCGTGTCGATGATCGCCGAAATTTCTTCGTCGGAGCGGCCGGGCGCATTCCCATCATCGATGATGACCATCCCGGTACCGAAGCGGAACTCGAGTCCATGTGCGGCGTATCCCGCCTGCAGGCGGTGAAACAGGCTTTTACTCCAGGTGCCAAAGTACAGCTTCAGAGGCGTCCAGGGCTCCCCCGCCGCGGGATACCAGGTTGGGTCTCCGGCCCGTTCGAATGCGAGCACCGTGGCAAAGTGCAGCGCGATGTGGTCGGGATGCCCGTAGCCTCCGTCTTCCGGCTCAGTACAGATGACGTGGGGCCGAAGTTCTCGAATAACGCTCACGAGCCGGCCGGCCACTTCGTCCCGATCCTGGTTGGAAAACGCGACCGGCTCCCGGCTGCTGGGGGTGCCGGCCATGCCGGAGTCCCGGTAGGCCAGCCGCACAATGCGCTTGATCCCGAGTGTGGTCTGCGAGCAGGCCAACTCCTCCTGGCGGACTGCCGGTAGGTCGGGTAGGGAGACGATATCTCGCATTTCCGGGTTAACGATTTCGCCTTCCTCGCCTCCAGTTGCCAGTACCAGACTGACATCGACACTCTGGCGCGCGGCGAGCGCGATCGTGCCTCCGGCCGCAAACACCTCGTCATCAGGATGAGCACTCACGACCATGAGACGGCCGCCGGTGCGTTCCAGAGGTTGATGTGACATGAGCGTATGATACCGGTTCAACCGTGGGAGGATGGTGTAACCGCCGCTCGTATGAACACCGTGAGAAGCATTTTGATCTGAGGAGGAGAGAATGATCCGTTCGTTGATATTGCGTCCCTCGGCGCTTGTCATCTTCGGGCTGCTAGCGGGGGCCGGCTACGGCGTGAGCATGGCGCCCACGTCAAACGTGCAGACGGTTTTTGCTGCATCCATGGCGCCGGTAAAGGTGCAGGCGAAGGAAGTAAACAGTAAGTACGTGTTTGGCCCGGCCAAAACCAAGGCTAAGGTGGGGCAAACGGTCATCTGGAAGAACACGACGGATGCGGCTCATACCGTCACCAGCACGACGGTCGGGTGGACCTACGACAAGAAGCTCAACGTCGGAAAATCGCTGCAGTTTACGTTCAAGAAGGCGGGAACGTTCCACTACAAGTGTTCGTACCATCCCGGCATGGTTGGAACGGTGATCGTTTCCCACTAACCTGGCACGAAGCTTCTACAGCCCCCCCAATGACAGAGTCGAAAGCTCGGTGTTTCGCACCGCAGCTTTCGACTCTTGTCTATGCGACCGAATCCAGGAGTTCTATGTGCCATTTGGAATCGGTTGATCGTTCTTTTTGAAGAGGTCGCGCCAGTCCGTCTCATCGAGCTCCACGTCAAATCGCCGAGCGGCGCGCCGGATACGCTTCCAGGCTTCGTCGCGCTCCTCGTTCGACACGCCTTCCACTTGATCGAAGCGCGCTATCGCATTACGCACGTGCCTCGCGTCGTGGATCGGTTCCTTGTGCTCTTTCGGAAAGGCGAAGTCGTCGTCCGAGAGTTTGTCACGCTGTTTTTCAGATAGTTCGGCCATTGGTTGCTCCTTTCGCCTGCTGAACAGAGGCTCAGAAAAGGATGGGCAAGCCGCGTGCCAGACCGAAGTGAAGTGCTCCTGTCAGGTCAATCAGTATCGGGTCGTCTTCGGTGACAGTAATGGTTTGGCAGGTGGAATTCCCTCTTACACGTGCCGGTCGCCCTAGACTGAGACATAGAGGTCGCCAACTGCGCTCCAACGCGCTCACGTGGCCCCGATTTGTGTTGGCAGGAGACATCCATGACAAGTAGCGATCCGACGATCAGGCTCACCTTTTATTTTGATCCCCTGTGTCCCTGGGCATGGCTGACATCACTCTGGATTCGAGAGGTACGCCGTTACCGACCAATTGAGGTCGAATGGAAGTTTCTCAGTCTCGCCGGGGTGAACGAGACCGATGACAAGTGGCACGGGCCGCTCCGCATCGCGGCACAGGCACGGCGTGAAGGCGGGAACGAGGCCGTGGACAGAGCGTATCTGGCGCTCGGTCGACTCTTTCACGAGCGCACTGACTCCTTCGAAATTATCGACGAGCTCGCCACGGTCGCTGGGCCGTACCTAGCCGAGGTCGGTCTAGATCCCGGTCTGGCCCAGCGGGCACTGTCCGATCAATCGACGGTGGACGACGTAGTGAATGAGCAGAAGGACGCAATAGATCGCCTGGGAGCGTTCGGTGTGCCTTGGCTGGTACTTGAAGATGAGGAATTTGGATTCTTCGGGCCGGTCATCAACGAGGCACTGCAGAATGACGAGGCTGTGGCTCTGTGGGATCACTTCCGGTTTATGGGCAGCCGGTCGTATCTCTTCGAGCTCAAACGGGGACGAAAGTCCATGCAAGCTCTGAGCGGACTGTCAGCGACGTTTTCAGAACCGGCGGCGCAATAGGAACCTGCTCTAAACCTATAGGTGG
>DAINCT010000100.1:0-10442 GCA_036732245.1 Chloroflexota bacterium
ACCTTCGGCCGCTTCGCGGTCGCCTGTTTGATCGTTGTCCAAGTCTTTCCATCGGTCGAGGATTGGACTCGTATGACGACCTTGTCGTCGCGTTTGTTCGAGAGGTTCCCGGTCGCTTCGACCTTCACGGGGTCGCCAATTAGGGTGTCGGTCGGTGCAGTGACGTTGATTGTCGCCGTCACCTCCGGAGGCGTGAGTGCGCTGGCGCACCCCGTCAAGAGAAGTGTCGCCGCTACAACAAGCACAATCTTCTTCATCATTCCCCCGTGTCAATCGAAGCCTAGCCATCCTCAAGAACAGGCAACATGCCCCATTCGGGCGTGCTCGGAGCGCGGTTACGGGCACTGCGCCCTACTTGCCATCACGCGGCACGCAACATGCCCCCGTTTCTGGGGCGTGGCTGACTCGGGTCTTGCGCTGCAAGGGTAGGTATCGGTGTCTGCGAGACCCTAGCCCTCTCGCAGACACTTCCCGCGGACGCCTAGCGCTAAGTCGCGATCGTGAAGTCTTCCGTTTGCAGCGAACCGTCTTCCGCTTTGTGCGATCTCAACATGCGGGGCTTTGATATTCGATGGCCACCCACTAACGTCCGCTGTATGGCCTCTGATGATCCCGACGAACGCGTAGCGCAACTGCAGTTGATCCATGAAGAGGTTGAGCGCCAACTTGCCTCTTACGAGCGTCGTATTCAGTCGATGGATTCGCGAGCTGGGATATTAGTTGCTGCGGCCGGCCTTGCTTCCACCCTGACTGCTAGCCATGTCGGCAACGGCTGGATTCCACTGGCCATCGCGAGTGCACTTGGCAGCGCTGTCCTTGGTGCTATCGCGCTCTTTCCGGGCAAGGCTCAATCACTTATGTCGTCTAGGATCCGGGAAGAGGTATACGGACTCAGTGAAGGCAACGCCTTACTTTGGCTCATTGATCACAAGATTGAGCTGATGAACAACAACGAGAAGCGAATTGTTAAAAAGGCAATCCTCCTTCAAGCCGGATTCGGATTGTTGGCCGTAGCTGTTTTCTTCATTTTCATGTCCGTGACGGGCATCCAGATAGTGGTACATCGATAGGAGCAAAGTGCCGGATCCAGAGCAGCAGCCCACGCAGAAGATCGTCCCGCCGGTTAGCAAAGTCGACCCGGCCAACTTTACGAATATATTCGAAGGCAGTCGCAGCGCGAACGACGTAGTCCGTCTATCGGAGGTTGTCCGCGAGCCCAAGGAATAGCACGCACCCCTGTGGCGCATCACGTACCGCATGTGCGCAGATTGGGCCGCCGCTAGCAGCGTTAGGTAGTGCCCGATTAATCGCCTGTCAGCGGCCCTTGGAGCCGACGCTACCCCGCGGTGATCATCGTTCAGATTCCACGGAAGCAATGCGCCGCAGTAAGAAGTCACGGAACTTTGGTGCTGTGTACCGATATTCGCCCTTGCGTGGGCGGTATAGAACGTTAGATTTCACCAGACGCCCGAGAAGAACATTGATATTCCCGGGGGTCTTCTTGGATGCGTCGTTCAGTTCGGCGACCCGCAATGGTGGGTACGCGCAAGCAGCACTCTCGAGAAGTAAGTCCTGTTCAGCGGGTGTCAGTGATTCGATGCGAGGCTCGTAAAAATCTAGGTCCAGGCGCTTCTGAATGCCGGGTTCAATTACGTCAAGTGTGGAAGCTGTCATTTCAGTCCCTCCCGCATCCACAGTGGCGTCCCAAAGTTCTGCTCCCCAGAGCTGCAAGAAGTATGGATAGCCGTCTACATCATTGACAATGCGTTCTACCAATTTGGGGTTCGCAGTGATGGTCGTCCCGGCAAGAGGATTGACCAGAGCCTCTTTCGACGCGGTGTCGTCGAGGGAGTCGATCCGAAAGCCCTGAAACATCCGTTCCGTGTAGGTTCGGGCAGACAAAAGGTTGACAGCGAGCGTCGGAAGACCGCAAAGGACCAATGACACCAGGCTGCCTTGCTTCTGCAAAGTTGAAACCGCGGCGATGAGTGCCGACAGTGGATGGTTTCCGTTCGGATCGTTCTCGTCTGCGAGAATCTGAGCCTCATCAAACAGAATGACAAGTCCCGCTTTGCCATTATTGACTGCCTTGTCGCTAGCCTCGAGAATCATCTCGGCAACGGCCTTCGTGGAAACGTCCAAGTCCCCTGCTAGGGACCATTCAAATCCCTCGTACTTCACATTGACAACTCTGCGCGCGGCGTTAATTGCGGCTCCTGCCGCATCCTTGATTCGAGCAGTTACAGAGAGCTTGGAATCCAATTTTTCTGCTTGAGAGCGCACCAAGCTCGCGAACGCAGCGTCTGACGCGTGTCGAGGCTCGATTTCAACAGAAATTGTGGCCCAACCGTCCGATTCAGCTATCTCTTGAAAGCGTCGCAAAAGGACAGTCTTACCCACCCCCCTTAGGCCCGTCATGCGGACATTGGCGGGGATCGCGGGTGCCCGCGCGAGAACGCGGCGAAATCTAACCAGATCCTCTTCGCGTCCCGCGAGGTACAGGGGTTGGAGACCCACACCAGGCCTGTAGGGGTTGTCAGACATAGCCAAAGCATAAACACATTACAAAGGCTCTGTAATGTGTTTACTAGTGCTGACAGTCGGGCATGCAAGTTGGGCGCGCAAGCGCCTCGGCTCGTATCGGCGGCCCGGGGCGCTGTGTCTACTGTGCGGCGTTGATCGCTACGAGATCAGCTCTTGCAGCGAGCAACTGCGCCACGAACTCATCGATCTCGGATACGGGCAGCATCGTCGGTCGCTTGGGTTAGCATTCCGCCATGGAGTGGTGGGAATGGATCACCCGCATCGGGCGCCTGACCTCAGCTTCCTAGTTTTCGGGGGTGCCTCTGGCAGGATTCGAACCTGCGGCCAAGATCTTAGAAGGATCCTGCTCTATCCACTGAGCTACAGAGGCGAGGCCCGGCCTGCCGAAACAGGCCGGGGTGTTGGTCGCTAATTTGTCGTGTCACGCAGGGCGGGCATCATGCGGACCATGAAGTCGAACGGCTCGAGCTCAAGCGCCAAAGCGATTGTGAACAGTTCGACCACAGTCATCTTCCGGCCTTCCCATCTGCTGCGCATCTTGTGCTCAGACCATCCCAGCGACCGCTTGAGATCCGCCCTCGTGACCTGGTGGCGAGACGCTTCTGCTCGGATGTTCGCAGACACAGCCTCGTTGAAAGTCGGTTTTGAGGGCATGGACTGGCGTAGCAACGTCGGGCGATTCGGCATCATGACTGCACCGCCGCGTTGTGTGCATCGATCTTGTCTGCCAGGGAGCGAAGCCACGTCGGGAACGCTTCGTACTTGTCTGCTGCCGCCCTGAGTTCATCGCTGGGGGATTCGGTGTAGCTGCCGGCGAGGTCGACTTCGCCCATCGCCACGCCTCCGACGATGTAGATGTCACCGGTGATGAGTCCGTTGTCGAAGGAGTCGGGTGACAGATTGTGCAGCCACTGCGACGGTGCGACGTTGTCTTCGTGGCCGTCGCCGGTGCAGTTGGGGAACTCGCACTTGGTCAGTTCAGCAACGCTGCGGGGGTAAGTAGTGCTGTTCATGGTCTTACCTTTCATTTGTGAGTGGGTATTGCGATGGACAGGCCATTCGCTGATTGCGCAGCGTCGGGCCACTAACCGCTAGTGCGGCTATGTCTGTGGGACCGAAGTCCGTGATACTCCGGTTGATACTGCCGCCGAAGTATCACGGTGTATCTGGATGCGCTTCTGGCACAGAAGGTACCCCTGAGATCCCGGAAATGCGGGGCAGGATGCGGGTAGATGTTCCTCAATGCATGTGATCGGGGGTAAGTTCAAGTCCCCCTTCGCGCACAGAGGGGAAGTTCGGGCAATTGCCCGGTACTTGTTCGGAAAATGGGTCGCGATAACTGTTCAACGGTTGTCCGGCCCATTTTCTATGTCCGGCTGAGCCGTTTTGGGTCCTCGAAGGCCTCGTGCGATGGCAGGCTAACGACAAATCGGCGTGCCTGATGGGTTTCAGGCACGCCGAATTGTTTGGTCTTGCGGGTGAGGGTTTGTGTCGGAAGGCGGAAGGCTAGCCGGGTGGTTTTTGGCTGTCTTCAGATTCGGCGGCAGGCAAGGGCGACCGCCAGTAGCTGCTGGGTAGTCGGTTGTTTTTCGGGCTGAGGTTTCTGACGCTGAGTTGGTTCTTGTAGAAGCTTACGATCTTGCGCAGATTCTCAACGACGGTCGCCAATGGCGACGACGAGGTACGTGAAAGTGTTGCCGCGAACAGCTCGCTTCTCGGCGTCCGCGATGTCTTCATACTGGCTTCGCTTCAGGTTCCGGTTGACCGACTCGACACCGTTTCGCATGCCGTTGGCGGCGCACCACTCGTCGGAGCCCCAGACAAAGTACTGCTCGTGCTTGAGTCCGCCAGCGTTGGCCGGCTCGGCCTCCTTGCCTTCGGGGCGCTTCATGGTCACGGTTACGCCTTGATGGGTGCCGGGTCTTGCTTTCCATTTGGCGTAGTCGGGAGAGTCGATTGGGACAAGGTATCGGCGGGTCCAGTCGCTGGCCATGTGTCCCTTGGGTCGGAGCAGGGACTTCGCTCTCTGGGCACACTGTTTGCGATAGAGGTCGTTGGCTTGATCACGCTCTTTTCTAGCCATTGCGCGCAGCTTCACGAGCTGGTCAGGGCTAGAGGTGATGTCTTTCCGCAGGCTCTTCTTGGTGGCGTCGTACTTGTTCCGCGCTGCGAGGACGACTTTGTCGGCATTGCGAAGAACTTGGGGAAGTGTGTCTAGGTACCAGGCGCCGGAGATTTGGATGAAACCGCGAGGGTCGAAGGCTTGTTCGCCGAGATCCGTGTCTCGGTAGTTGAACACGTGCTTGAACCCGCGCAGCCGGAGGGGAACCGCGTATTCGCTGTACAGTCCATTCGAGTACGCCCGGTCGACGATGAACAGGTTTGATTTGTGTCCGCGCTCCAGAAGCGAGTCTGCGATCCGCAGGCCCTCGCCGGAGATCACGCCCGGTGTGTGAAAGGACACCCCGACGGTCAGAAGGGGGAACCGTTCTTCTCCTTCGAGGAAGTTTGCTGTCATGCGGGCGATCTCTGCTTCTATCCCCCAGTCTGTCTTCGCTTTGGCCGTCCCCTCGACCGTGCTGGTCGGGTCCTCCTTTTTGAACACCGCGGCATCAATGTGGGTGACTGCTCCGTGGCTGCCGTCCCGCTGATACCAGCCGCCGTCCGGGTTGGCGGTGAGACGGTCACCGCGGGGGTTCTTCGGCGATCTGTTTCCGATTTTGCCGTACAGAGGGATGAATGTGGCGTCGAGGGCAACGTTTCCGTCGGCTCTGTCTAGAAGTTCTTCGGGGAGGCACTGTCGACTGCCTTCAAGCAGTGCGTTTGCGAGGGAGAACAGTCGCTCGCGACGCATCGCGCAATCTGCGGCGTCTCGCGCGTTGATTACGGCGGCGAACTCGGCTTCAGTTAGCCGCTTGTCGCGTCTTCCGGGGAACTCGTCGACGAGGGCTATCAGGCGTTGGATTGCAGCCCATATGCGGTCGTAGACGCGGTCTTCATGACCGTCGTGGGTCAGTCCAAGGATGGTGCGCTGCGTGGCGCTGAGATGAAGGAAAGTTTCGCTTAGCTCGGTGATCAGCGGTGCGCGTTTGAGGCGCAATTGGAGAAGTATCAGGCTGAGCGCGGCGGTAGGAGCCAGGACGGGGCGTCGACCAGCGGGCGACTTTGCATCCTCGTCGTGCCATTGGAGGAGGAGTTTCTGTACGCCGGACTTCTTCATCACCTTCTCGACTTCGACAACACATACGCCGATGGGGTCTGTGCGCACAGCGGCGAGGTAGTCCGGCATTCCTTGCCCGAAGGTGGCCTTCATCCATCGTTCGGCTTCCTCGTATTTGCTGAGGTTCGTCGGGCGGCTCACAGTGCGCCGCGCAGTTGGGCGTCGCGGTCATCCGTGCTGAGTCGTGGGACGAACTTGGCGAGACGGGAGATGGATTCGATCGATTGCAGGCCGGCCGCCTCCATGAGGGTCAGGACGTCGACTCGGTTGGTCATCTGGGAGACGAACCAGGTGTTCCGCAGCCGCCGACCCTGCACGGTGGGTGTGCCCCTCGGTTTCGCGCACTTGCCGACGAAGGCGCTCACGACATCGTTCTCAGTTCGGTTGCGCTTCCAAAGGAAGACCATCGAGTTCCCGGACAGTCCTTCGACTGCGGTGGCGATGATCTGTTCGAACTCGGCGGTGACGATCACCCGTCGCTTCCACTCGTCTTTGACGAGGACCTGGATCTCGACGGTTCCGTCGTCGTGCACGGTGACGGATTCTCGGCGGAGGTTCGCGATCTCCACCGCGCTCAGCCCGGCACCTGCGCCCAGGGCGATGAGCACCGCGGCGCCCTGCCGCTTATAGGCGGTGGCCTGGCCAGCGGCCCATCGATCGAGCGCCACGATCTCGTCCTCGGAGTACGGGGCCTCCATGTCCTTCTGGTTCAGGGGTGTGGAGTTGCGGGGGTTCTTGTCGGGGTTGACGACCTCGGCGACGCGGGTTATCCACGCGCGGTAGTTTCGCTTGGTCCCTGCCGCCAGGTTCGCCGGGAGCGCCTCAGGCACGTAGTTCTGGATCAGTTCGCGGTCGAAGACGACGAGGGCGTCGAGGTCGCATCCGACCACGAACACCGCCCAGTACACGAAATGCATCACGGGACGCAGCAGCGTCTCAACGGAGTATGAGGT
This sequence comes from Chloroflexota bacterium, assembly GCA_036732245.1. Taxonomy (GTDB): domain Bacteria; phylum Chloroflexota; class UBA5177; order UBA5177; family UBA5177; genus JANWJD01. The sequence continues at coordinate 6,718 of DAINCT010000100.1, forward strand.
GAGGGGCAGGGCGAGAGCGACCGAGTCCTCGACGAAGGCACGGATGACCTTCACGTACTCGGGCGGCAGTTCGGGTTCGTAGTCCCGCATCTTCGCAGCAGAAGCATCGTCCAGTCGGGCTCGAATCTCGTTCATGGCGGTTCGCGCGCCCTCACCGACAGGAACCCGAGGGTAGAAGGTCGCCCGGGCGGCGGCGATGCTCCGGTCCTCGGCAGGTTCGCCAAAGCGGAGGATCATCGCGGCCGCATCGTAGGTGGCGATGGTCCGCTCGGCCAGGGATGCGGAAGCGGCTCTCGCCGGGCGGTTCCGGCGCGCCTTGGCGGTGGTGGATGGGGTGGTCTGGATAGTTGGGGTCACGAACACGGATGTCTGCGGCCCATTTTTGCCGAAACACAACCCACACGGTGGATAACAGTGCCCGAGAGTGTACCTGATCAATAGAGCGGATCATCTGCATTCTCATGCGGTGCATATTCGTTACACTTGGTTCATGCCCAGATCTCCGAAACCCGGCGGCGCCGTCTTCGTGCCGCACTCTCTCGCCGACAACAGGAAGAAGTTCGGCAAGTCGACCTCGCGCCTCACCGCGGGCGAGATCGCGACTCCGCAACAGGAGGCCGCCGAAGTGCAACACGCGATCGCAAATCGGATCCGCGAGTACCTGCTCGATCAGAACACCGATCTGCTCAAGTACTGTGCCGAGACCCCCCTCCCCCGCGGCCTCAGCTATGACCGTTTCCAGCGGATCCTTCGCGGCGAGACGATGATGACCCTCACCGACCTGATGTTCTGGGCCGGCCAGATCCCCCACCTTGCCGAGTTCGCACACTCGGCCATCCAACGCACCCTGGACGCCGACCACGTCGAAGGCCGATACTCCAGCCCGTCGCGCTAGCCAACACGTCGCGCTCGCTCTCTTCGGGCGACAGTCTGCAGCCGTCCCGTGTGGGAAATCCAGCATGACTCGACGCTAGACAACAGAAGCCCGTGCGCATTCCCGTTTCGGACGACATCTTCAAGTCGAGCGGTGCGCCTAAACGATCCAGAAGGGCAACTGCCGCAGGTCTGCGACGCGATCGGGCCGCAACTGCCCGCGACGATGAAGGTGTCGCTGCTTGTGAACCCAGGCGGCAAGATTCCGCTCGAACGGATCATTCGCGCGATACCTGGGCATCCGTCGCTCGATCTCAAGGAACGTCCGGAGGTCGGCGCAATGTTGGTGCCAAGTATCGCCGTGGGGGTCCCACGAGAAGCCGCTCAGCTGGTTCAGGAGATCCTCTTGCCAGCGAGGCATGAGTCCTCCCGCTTTGCGCCGCCGCTGATACCTGACCCAGTTGGCCAGCACCATCTCTGAGATTGGCGCTGTGCCGCTTTCATCGGTCTCGCGCGGCAGGTGCCCGCACGAGTCAAGGTGGTCCCTCAGCGATCCCCACGTGATCAGCCACCGTCGATCGTTGCCGTTTGCCCGTGCCGAACCTGGAGAATTTCCATGAGGCACTCCGCCCGTCCTTCCGGACGGCGGTTGAACCGTCCGAAAGTCTTATGCGCGGCAACTCGTTCGAAGCGAGACAGAATGCGGGCGATCCTCGAATCGACTCGCCAATCATGACTGAAGGGATGCCTTGGTGTCTTCCGGAGTTTGACTGACCCTGGACTTTCCGACACAAGGGGAAATGTCGCGTGCCAGCTCAGTTCGGATTTTGACACCTAAACCGGACAAGGCGACTTGTGGCTGCTTCGCCTTCGGTCCCAGCGAGGTTACTTTGTCGCGATTGACGCACCCCACTGCGAATCTCTTACGGGCGGGGCATCCGGACACGCCGACCAATCTGGACCTACGATTCCCACGCGCTGTTTGCTAATTCGCGTTTCCCGTCCCTTTGGTGCGACGGGCATTTTCGTCAAGATGACCGATCTCTGCTTCCGTCAACCGTGGAATGGCCAAACGATCCACACCACCCCGCCGACGCACAAAGGCACCGGAAGTCGTGTAGTGACGGACTGTCGCCGTGCCAGCACTCTCAGCGAGCCGACCCGCTCCTCCCACTGCCCCGCTTGTCCCGCCGGAAACGACCACAGTTGCGGGGCCACTTCAACCTGTCACAGACAGAGAGGCCGGCGAGGGCTTGGCTTGAGCCGGGCTGCTTGACGCCGACGTTGAGATACGGACCCGGGGAGGCTCAAGGCATTCGGCACGGAGAGACAACCCCGCAACCTGACTTCGACATGTTCTAACAAGCGGGTCAATCCGCCGATCGCTTGGCCCGATCGCCGCCCTTACCCCCAGCCCACGCGAAACATCAGCGCGCCACGAGGCATTTGCGCTGAATCAGTCGTTACTAGAAGGAGATTCCGCCGTTGCCGATAGTTGGCAGGAACGGAAGTGGGGACGGTGAGTTTCCCCATCCGAAGACATATGCATCGATAAGTGCCAGGAGGAGCGCGACAACCCAGCGAATCCACCAGGGCCTCACCCAGGGAGGTACCGCCACAGCGGCGAACACAAGCCCCGCGCACACCACGGCCAAGACGACTCCACTTGCGTACTCAAGTTGGAGAGAATCCGCCGTCGATCCCCAACATCCGCCGAATCCGCACCAGCCCAACCGGGCCGCAAACCAGAGCGGGTATCCGATCAGAAGCGCGAGCGGCACGGTCCAGAGCAGGTGTAAGGCCGCGATGCTGAAACCCGCTGGTTTCTTTGCGAGTACTGTCATATCAGCCAAAATTCACCGCTCCCGAGGTGGCGAACGAGCCTGCCTGGATTGATGCACCCAGCGAGGACGTCCCGTTGACAGTGACCTTACCTGGCGTCTGAAGAAATACCTTGATCTTCGGGTCGATCGTTGTGCCCGCGGAGAAGGAGAGATCGTTGTTGGTCGAGCCAGATGCCCCCTCCACTTTGACGGTCAACGTGTGGGTTGCGCCGTCCCGTGAGACAACGTTGAGTCCATTTATGGCATCGAACTTGTCCACGATGAGGGTCAAGTCTCCGCCGAGAGACAGGGTCATTTGCTGGAGAGCAACTCCCGCACATGAGCTGGCGGACGATCGCGCGTCTACCACGAGGTCACTACTTGTTGATGCGGTGGATCCGTTCACGCTCGAGCTCCACGGTGCCATGGTGCATCCGGGAGAAGTGGTGAGCCCTTGGGACCAGGAGGGGGCGCCGTTTGCCGCCGCGGTCTGGTTCATCCACTGCGTCCAGGTGATGGCCGATGCCGGGAGGGTTCCGACTGTGAACACCTGATACGGCGCGACCGACGGTCTTGGCACCGTTACTCCCGCCGAGATAGCTCCGATGATTGAGCCGTTGGTTGCAAGCGCCTGCTGGGACAGCCCGTCGATGACGGTGAAGGTTCCGCTGGTAGAGACCGACCCTCCAATCCTCGCGGTGGATTGGAACTGAACATTGCCAACTGCGGAGACGGATCCGAGCACCTGAGGTGTCGAGTCCATGACGAGCGTGCCGCCTGCGTAGACATCTCCTGCAATGCGGCAGTTGTTTGTGAGGTACACGTTCCCGGAGGCGAAGACCGAACCGGCAACCTGTACATCGGAGTTGCACTCGAAGTCTCCCCCGGTCACCACATTCCCATTGTTGACATGCAGCTGATTGGTCAGAGAAACGGATGCGGCGGAATTGATTGCCGTTTCGTTCCCGCCCGGAACGACAACGGTCGTGGGCGCGTCCGCGAAGCTTTGTTCACCGTTGTTGTCGGTGA